>JAZFYD010000192.1:0-6088 GCA_036443405.1 Planctomycetota bacterium | reverse complement strand
GCACCTTCATGGCGACTTGCCGCCGAAGGTCCTGGTCGGTCACGAGGAAGACCTCCCCCATGCCGCCGGAGCCGATCGGCATCTCCACCAGGAACTTCTCCTGCGCCGGCGTAAAGTCCGAAGCGGCTTCCGAGTCCGGTGCTCCCTCTGCCCACTCCACGATGCTGCGACGTCCAAGATCCAGATTCATAAGGCACCTCTTTGAAGACGGGGATTCTAGCGCGAGCATCGCTCCCGATGGGGATGCGACGTACTCGCGGATTCCACTCTCCCCAGCCTCAGCTCTAGCCGGCGATCACGGGCGAACGTGGCTCACCCAAGCACGCGCGGCGAATCCAGGCCTACTCGATCTGGAACTCGACGCGCGTCTCTGTCCCGGCGACGAGGGTGGCATCGCGGCGCTCGTCCCCGACAGCCAGCTGAACCTCGCCCGCGGGTAGGAAGCCAATCCGCAATTCGCCGCGCAAGTCGGTGCGGTAACTCTGGCCCGGGTGCCCGTGCAGGTAGAGCCGGAACATGTGCTCGCTCGATAGCGGCGCGATGGAGTCGGCGGAAAAAGTTACCGCCACGTCGGCGCGCGGGCGATCTTGCGCGTCCTTCACCACGACAACCAGAGGCGCGGAGGACGGTAGCGTGATCTTCACTTCGGTTGTCCGGCCCGGACCGATGCGCACGTCCGCGATGCCAATCGCGCGCGAAGGGACAAACGCAATCAACTTCCGTTCTCCAGGCGCGGATCCGATCGGCGCGAAGCGCCCCTCGGAGTCTGTCACCGGGCGGTCCACGTTCGTCTCGAGATTGGGACCGAGGATCGCGATGCGCGCGAACGGCACGGCTCGCCCCGCGCTATCCACCACACGTCCACGGACACGGCCCTGCGCCGCCAACGTGATGGGCGGAAGCGCATGCGACTCGCCGCGCGCCGGCTGGAAGACGCCGGATCGATAGAGCCCGTGCTCCGCGGCCGCGACTTCGAGCGCGTACTTCGCACCGCCCGTTGCGTCACGGAACCGGAAGCGTCCATCCTCCTGGCGGACGGTGATGATGGAGTAGTTCCACGGCAATCCGCCGCGATACTCGACGAGTCTGGCCTCGTACGCCTCGAGCGGCCGTCGCGTGACGCCGCTGAATACCTGTCCTGTGACGGTTGCATCGAGACGCGGCACGACGATGGTAATCGGCAGCCCGCCGGGTTTGACGGTAGCGGGCGGCGGGTCCGCGGCGAAGCGCACCATGTCGCGACGGCCGTCCTCCTCGCGGAGGCCGACGCGGTACTCCCCATCACCCGACACCACAAGTGTGAAGACGCCGTCCTCCGACGCGAACACCGCGGCTGGCCGCTTGCGGGACACCGGCATGGGCTCGCCCACACGCACTGCCATGACCCAACGCGGTACGCTCGGGACACCGTCCGGCGAAATCAGCCTTCCGCGAATGAGCACGGCGCGCTTGACGGTGAGCGTTATGTTCTTGACTGTCTCGCCGGGTGCGACTTCCAATCGAGCGGTCCCCACGAGAGGTCCGGTCTCCGACTGCGCCTGGACGCGAATCTGTTGCGTTCCAGGTCGCACGAGCATCGTGAAACGACCGGCTCGGATGCTCACCACGTTGGACGAAGTCGCGACCCTGCCCTTCGCGACCGGCTTGCCATGCTCGTCTACGACGCGGCCCGACAAGGTCGCCGTCGTTACAGCGCGCAGATCGCCGAGATCGTGCGCCTGCCCCTCGGTCAGCTGGATGCTCGAATTCCCGTCGATTTGCCACCTGTCGTCGGATCGGATGGCAAGCGCGGCGGAGCCGACTCCATTGATGCCCAGCGCCATGCGGAAGCGCCCTTTCGCGTCGGTGATCGCGGTGACCTCCCCGTCGATGTACACCTCGATCGGCACGTCGGCCAGGGGCCGGCCCTTTTCGTCAATCACACGACCGCTTAACCAAGTGGGGTCGCGCAGGATGATCTCGATGCCACGCGTGGTCTCGCGATCGCGCACGGGCACGGGCGTGGACTCGTGCCAACCGAGCGCACTGCCGAAGCGGGCGTCCCCATATCCCTTTGCGGACGCGACCAGATCGACCCAGCCCGGCGGAAGGCCATCGAGCGTAAAGCGTCCAGACGCATCGGTGACCACTCCCGCGGCGGCTTCATTTTCGTCATTGTCGTCAAGGCGCACCCGCGCCCCGGCAACTGCCTTGCCGCGACGGTCGAGAACGCGGCCGGTGATGGTGCCGCCCAGCTTCAACACGATGGTCTGCTCGCTATCCGCATCGACGTCGAAGTAGGCGATGCCTTCGGCGAATTCCGCGTGCTTGACGCGGACGGCGACGCGCCCCTTCGGTACTCGAACCGCCGCGACACGCCCGGTCTCGTCCGTGGTGGCCTGCGCGATGGCCTCAATGCCAACCATTCCGCCGGGCTCCGGCTTGCGATGGGAGATGTCGAGTCGCGCGCCCGCGACCGGTTCCGATTGCGGCGAGAGCACCTTGAGCGCAATGCGCACGCCACGTCGCAGCGTCACGACGCGGGGCTCTGCCAGCGCGGGGTCGATCCACGCACGCTGGGAAACGTAGTCGGGATGCACGATGAATACGCCCGTACTCGCACCGCGCTCGACCGCCGCGGCGAACGCGCCGTCGGAGTCCGAGCGCACGCTCTCTCCCGTCGAATGCCACGACTCGTCCTCTCCCCAGGAACCGGGCGTCACGAGCGCCCCCCCGACACTCGCCCTCTCGCGGTTCTTCAAGATGCCACGGAGCAGCGGTGATCCGGTTTGCGCTGCAGGCGGATCCTGCAGCGAGTCTTCCGTCGGTGTGACGCCGTTTGCGACGACGCGCTCCGGCGATCGGGCTTGCCTCGGCACTTCGCCATCGTCGCGCGGCGATAGGCCGCGCACGAGTTGCGTGGAAGCGAGGGCGAGAAGAAGCAGGAGCGGAAGAAGGATCTTCGGTTTCATGAGCATTATCCAAAAAGCGGCGAACACAGCACCACCGCCCGCTGCGGACGCCGTAGACGGCAGAGCCAAGGGAACGAGAAGCAACGCCCATGTTTTCCGGTTTCCGCCGTACGCGGAGTCGAGCCGACCGCGGAGGAGTTTGAGGCCGCGCCTCAGACGCGTCTGCACCGTCTTGGCGGGCACGCCCTGCTTGCGCGCGATGTCGGCGGTCGTGCGTTCCTCGAGGTAACGCAGGACGATCGTTGTCCGGTACGGCTCCTCGAGGGTATGCACCGCCTCGGCCACGCGCCGCTGCAACTCCGTCAGCTCCGCGATCTCGTCGGTCGCGACCACGCGCTCGGGTCGCGCCGCCGCCTCCTCGCGCCGGCTCCGCCGCGCCTTGCCGCGATAGGACATGCGCACGAAGTTCCGCAGCGTCGCCGCGAGCCACGCGCGCGCCTTCTCGGGGCGTCGCGGCCCCTTCTCCAGCGCTGCGAGCCACGTCTGCTGCACGACATCGCCCGCGTCCTCGGATCCACCGAGCAGACCCCGCGCCAGGCCCCGCAGGAATGTGGCGTGCTGAAGCAACGTCTCGGGTTCGGTCATGGGTTTCATCCTGCTAGATGCCGCCGGTCCGCCCGCGCCTTCACATTGGAGTACCAAAATGCGGCACGAGATCAAACGGGACGCCGCCGCGGCAGCCGCAGTCATCCCCGGCGACCTCCAGAGACCAGAGCCGCACTCGAGTACTTCCAACTTGCCTACCGGATGAGTACATGCCTGATTGACATGGAACCACCGACGGGGTGGCACGAGGACCTCCTGGGCTTGACGGACTAGCGTGCGTCGAACGCGTACAGCCGCCGGCTTCCGCCCATGATTCCGTGGTCACCCTTTGAAAGAGATCCGGGTCGGGGACGTAGGGATACAGCGCGACTGTGAGCGTCGCGACGTGCGTGTCCTCGACCTGAGTTGTCGCATCGCGACACGCTCCGCCGAGCACACCGAATGCAAGCAGCGCTGCTCACCCAAGCAACTCCAACCGCCGCAACGCCTCCCGCTTCCGCGTCCTCCGAGTGCGTCCCAACGAGAGCTGCCGGGTCATCCTGCCGAGGCGGAGTTGATGCCATGCGACAATTGGCGACCGCATGAGAGGGATCGGGCTGTTGGCCATGGCGTTCTTGCTCGCGGTTCCCGTCGTCGCGGGGCCGAAAAAGTCTGTGCTGCGCTTCAAGACGTGGCAAGAGGCGGGGCCGCCGGAGAAATGTGTAGACGTTCTCTTCGTCGGCGATGGATACCAACGGAAGCACCTCACGCCGAAAGGCAAGTACTGGAAGGATGTCCAACGCTACGCGCGTCGCCTTTTCAAAGAGCCGCCTTTTGAGTGGTATCGCGCCAAGTTCAGAGTCCGCGCTGCGTTTCTGGAGTCGAAGGACAAGGGTTGCAAACAGTCCCCCGATGACCAGCGTCACGACACTGCCTTGAAGAGCCAGTTTGACAGCGCGGAAGGGCGTCTTCTGGCGTTTACCGACCCCGCAGCCCTCAAGGAAGTTGTCGTCGCGGCGGGCGCCGTTGACATCGTGTTCGTCATGGTGAACGTGGAACGGTATGGAGGTGCCGGAAGCGTCCTTCACGCGGTCCGAGTGCGTGGAGGCGCATTGCCCGCGCCTACGTTCGCAGCCCAGGACACGTCATCGTTCCTCATCGCCATCCATGAACTCGGACACAGCCTCGCCGGCCTGGCGGACGGCTATGTGGATGAGGAGACAGCTGCAATTCGTCCTTTGCCGGAGACGGGCGAGGATCTACCGCACGCCAACGCGACCTTGAAGGAGCACATCGACCTCAAGAACTTCAAGACCATTCAGCAGACGGCAAAGTGGAAGCATTTCCTCTCGCTGCCCGGTGCCAAGCGACGCAAGTGGGCGCACGAGGGTGGCTACTTTCGCGAGCGTGGCGTCTTCCGTCCGTGGAGAAAGTGCATGATGCGTGCGCGCGGCGATCCCTTTTGTCCGGTCTGCTGCGAAGAGATGTCAAAGGCGATTCTGGCCGCGTGCGGCGAGGCGTGGGACGACGTGGCTTGGCACAAGAAATACCCGCTGCGGCTCTGGAAGTAATAGTCAGCCTTCCAAGCAACTCCAACCGCCGCAACGCCTCCCGCTTCCCCGTTCGCCGTACCGCTCCCGATTAGCGCGGCGCGTTCCAAACGACCTTCTCAGCGTCATCGAGAGCCTCGATAAACGGTTCGCCATTCTTCCTCACGCCGAGTCGGAGACGGACATGACCTTTTTCGTCCCGAAAGCTGAGCGTCGTCGTCGTCAGGCCCGTGGCGGTTTGACCGCTATCGGCCAGGTGGAGTTCTGGGCCCGTATCCCCCGTCTCAATGATCACGCACGGGTTCTCCGCCGCATCTCGCATTATGAGGATCGCACCCTTGCGCTGGGTCCTGAGAACAGCACTGCCCTTATCGTCGCGGCCCATGAGCACCAGGCTGGGTGTACCCGTTCGATCAACTGTCGCGAACAAGTATCCGTCCCTTTGGTTGACAGCTATTTCCGCCAAACCCGACTTTCGCACATGAAGTTGAATCCTGCGATTCGAGTCGGAGTCGTAAATCGCGACGTCGGAAGCGTGCACGGAGGGTTTGTTCGCACCGCCTTGTCCGACGAGCAGAACGATCGCGAGTCCAGCCATGGTTACCCCGACGACGGCTCGTGTAGCGCGAAGGGACTTCACCAGGGTTTCGTTTCGGGCTTCGAGGCGCGTGAGACGGGAGTTAATTTCGGCGTAGAGCATGTTCACGCCAGTATCGCATCAGTATCAGTGCCCTGGCTCGCCGCCTACCCAAGCAACTCCAACCGCCGCAACGCCTCCCGCTTCCCCGTCCTCCGAACTGCTCCCGATTAGCGCTGCGCGTTCCAAACGACCTTCTCAGCGTCATCGGAGAGCCTCGATGAACGGTTCGCCACGCGCTCGTGGAGGGACTGCTTTCACTCTGGCGGCGGAGCGTCGAGCGCAACGCGGAATCCTAGCGCGCGCGAAGGCGACCTCAGCGACCGGTCAACCACGCGAAGCGTTGGAACCCGGCATCGTCGTGAGCGCCCGGCGGCCGGCTGCTTCGCGGTCAACGACGTTTCTGTTTGGGCCGCTTCTCTGTT
>JAZFYD010000191.1:0-4034 GCA_036443405.1 Planctomycetota bacterium | reverse complement strand
CTCCGACGGCCCCGGCAGATCCGGCGGTGTTGTCGAACACCGCTCCTTGTCCCGCCGCGCGTGGTTCTTGCGCCAGCGGCTCACGGCACGGTTTCTTGCAATGCGAGCGAGCCAGGCGCGCAAGCTGCGCGGTCGCGTTTCGCTGGACAGCGCGGACACAAGCGTGTCCTGTACGAGATCGTCGGCCGCGTCCGCGCCCACGAGGCGCCGCGCCAGGGACTTCAGGAAATCAACGTGCTCCAGGAGCTGTTCGGCCTTGAGGATGTCGCCCATCATCCCCCCTGACGCGCTCGCAACGCCAGTGGGTTCAAATCCGCGGCTCGGAATCGCGGGAACTCCCACCCTCGATCTGGAGCTTCCCAAATGCCGATAGATCCGCGATGGCGGGACCTTGGGAATCCACCAAGACCGGCGCGCCGCGCCTTCAGCACCAGATGCGCAAGATCGGAAACGGCCTGGTGTGGGTCGGCGCGATCCTGCTCGTGGTGTCGATTTTCGACATGGCGCTCTCCGTCACCCGCGGCGGGATGCTCAAGTTCTTCTGGATCGGGTTTTTCGCGGTCCCGATGATCGTGGCGGGCGTTTTCCTCAATCGCTTCGCGACCGTCGTTCGCGTCGTCGGACAGCTCGAAGGCAACCCCTCGCAGGAGGCGTTTCTGAGCGCGGCGAAGACGCTGGTTAAAAAACACCCCGGCGTGAAACTCCTCTCCGTCGTCCTGGGAAAGTCGGCCGAGAACGTGCATCACGTCCACGCGGTCCCCCACGGCGTCACGTGTTCGACCTGCGAGAACCGAAACGACGGCGCCGCGCGCTTTTGCGACGGCTGCGGCGCCGCGCTCATCGCCGGATTGGCCTGCCCGTCGTGCGACGCGCTGAACGACAGCACCGCACGCACGTGCATCGCGTGTGACGAGCGGTTGTAGGCTCGCGAACTAGCATCGTGATGGACCGCGCCGTACCCTCTGCGCGCCTTGAACGAAGCGAATCCGGCCGCTCCCCGCACGAATCCCGCAAAGGGCTTTGAGCTCGTAGCGCAAACCGGCGCCGCGCGCGCGGGGTTGCTGCACACACCTCACGGCACGGTCGAGACGCCCTTTTTCATGCCGGTGGGAACACGTGCGGCGGTGCGCGGGCTGATGCCCGATCAATTGCGCGATGCTGGCGCCCAGGTCCTCCTCGCCAACGCATACCACCTGTTGCTGCGCCCCGGCGACGAGACCGTGCGCGATCTCGGCGGGCTGCACGGCTTCACCGGTTGGGACGGACCGTGGCTCACCGACAGCGGCGGCTTTCAGGTCTTCTCCCTGGCCGACCTCGCCAAGGTCACCGACGACGGCGTCCGGTTTCGTTCGCCGATCGACGGCCAGCACCACTTCCTCCGCCCGGAGGATTCGATTCGCATCCAGAACAACCTTGGCGCCGACGTCATCATGGCGTTTGACGAGTGTGTCCGATTGCCGGCGACGGACGACGCCGTCACGAAAGCAGTCGACCGCACCATCGTGTGGGCGAAACGCAGCCGCGACGCCCACGCGCGTCCGGACGATCAACACCTCTTCGGCATCGTGCAGGGCGGCACGAATGAGGCGGAGCGGGAACGTTGCACCGAGGCGCTGCTTCCCCTCGATTTCGACGGCTACGCCGTGGGCGGTCTGAGTGTGGGCGAGGATCGCACCGAGATGTTGCGCGCGCTCGATCACGGCGTGCCGCTGCTGCCGGACAAACGGCCCCGCTATCTCATGGGTGTCGGCAAACCCCAGGACCTCATCGACGCCATCTCCCGCGGGATCGACATGTTCGACTGCGTGATCGGCACGAGGAACGGCCGGAACGCGACGGTGTTCACCTCCGAAGGCGTCCTCCATCTCCGCAACCGGCGTTTCAAGCTGGACACCGGTCCGATCGACGACCGGTGCGACTGCCTGGCCTGCCGGAAATTCACGCGGGCTTACGTTCGTCACCTCTACATGTCGAACGAGATGTTGGGCCCGATTCTGGGATCGCTGCACAACACGCACTACCTGCTTCACCTGGTGAAGCGCATTCGCGCTGCGATCCTCGACGGGCAGGCGCCGGAAACCGTACGGCTCTGAAACACGTAGGCGAAGCTCGGAGCGAAGTCGAACTCAAACGGTAGACTTACTGGACTCATATGGAACGCGCTGGACTCTTCCTGCTCTTCACCGTCCTCGTGCCCGGATTTGTCTTCTGGTCGGGATCGGGATTCGCGCCGTCCGGGGACGTCTGGGCGGACTTTCTGAATCAGGTCGACCAGCTCGAGGGATATTCCGAGCCCGACCCCGAAGTGCTGGACATCTACGAGGATCTAAACGCCAAAGATCCCGACGCTGATGAGCCCGATTCCGCGACCCGTGGGGCGACGGAGAAGTCGGAACCCGGCGAGACCGTGCCGGAGCCCCCGAAACCGACGGGCCCGAAGCACGGCTGGGAGCTCTACCGCGCGGGCGACTTCAGCCACGCCGCCCGTGTTCTCGCGAGCCACGACGAGCGGGGAGCGGCACTCGCGAAATTCGCCGACAAGCTCGCGACGGCGTTTCCGGCCAAGTCGTACAAAGGCGACTGGATGAAGATCACGACCAAGTCGGGCAACGTGTTCGAGGGGTTCGTCAAGAGCGACCTCACCGTCTTGCGGGTGACCACAATCGGCGGCCCCGAGCTGCCGCTGCCCAAGGACGCGATCGCGAGCCAGGTGATGGTGCCGCGCGAGAACGCCATTGCCAAAGCCATCGCGGAGATCGAGAACGAGGGTCTCGACAAGGCGACCAAGGGCCCCAAGCTGTTCAAACTCGTGCAGTCGGCTTTCGCGCTCGACCGGCCCGCATCCGCCGCGAAGCTGATCGAACACATGGTGAAGCGCGACGAGGACGAGGGCTTTTTGGCTGGGGCCATCCAAGCTCGCGTGCCCAAGCCGTACCAACCCGGCGTGATGCGCGCCTACGCTGCGGTTCCGCAAACGAAACCCGATCCCGAACCGATTGTCCAGGCGCCGAAGAGGCTGGGCAATACAAGACCCACCCACCGCAGGAAGAGCCGCCAGCTGGTCAGTGACAGGAAGGCCAGGGAACTGCTCAACAAGGCGCGGCCGCTGCGCAAGTCCGGCGAACGGCTTTACGACAAGATCTTCGCCGATCGCGACAAGGCCAAGCTCAAGGACGTCAACGCGGCGATCTCGGACTTCGAAGCCGCGCAACTGCTGTATGGACAGATCCAGGAGATCGAGGACAGTGACGGCGTGGCCGCGCTCATCCTCGCCACAGGCAAGAAGCTCGCACGGCTTCACCTCCTGCAGACGGCCATCGGCGAGTAGGGCCACGATTGGCCCGCGCTCAGAGTCGCGGCAGCGATCGTTCCATGGCCTCGTCCGCCGTCGGCCGGGCGGCCGGGCTCTTCTCGAGGAGCGCCATCACCAGCTCGACAAGGTGCGGCGGACCGGGCGGCCGGGGCGGCATCTCCTCCACCACCGCGCGCACCAACTGTCGTTGCCGCATCGACGGATCGAACGGCAGCCGCCCCGTCAGGAGCTCGTAGCCGATGACACCGATCCCGTACATGTCCGTCGAGCGGTCGGCCTCGCGCACGCTCGCTAACCGTTCGGGCGCGAGTACCGCGAGCAGCGGTAGATAGGACTTCAAATCCGACCCGCCGGTCGCCAAACCGTAGTCCGCGATGACCGGTCCTCGCCCGGGGATCATGAACAAGTTGTTCGCACGCACGTGACCGTGCACGAGACCGTGGTGTTGCAACGCACCCACGGTGCGCAGCAGGACCGGCAGAACATCGGCGGCGGCGCCACCCGCGTGCGCCAACGTCGGCGCCACCACCAGGTCGTAGGCGCCGAACGGCACCCCGCGGATTTCACCGGTTCCGTGACGCGCGACGATCCCGAGGTGTTCGGGCACAGGGTGCCAATCGAATTTCGCGCTGCGGTCGAACAAGCGCAGACAACACGTCTCGCCGTTCTCCTCGTCGACGGCGCGGTACACGACTCCACGCCGCGCCTGCGCCAGGGTTGC
>JAZFYD010000190.1:0-7593 GCA_036443405.1 Planctomycetota bacterium | reverse complement strand
GTGCGTGCTACGCGATGTTGGGAACTCGGTCACACCGGAAAACGATTCGCTGGATCGTTTTCCGGCTATCGCGCGTTCGGGCTCACTTGCCTCGGTCCCTTCCGCTTACCAGGCACCGATCGCGGGTTGTCGTTGTTGCGAGTGCTAGTCGCGGTCCTTCTCGCGGCCGGGTCCGTACCGGAGTTGTTCACCCAACCAGTCGACCTCACGCCACCGTAGTTTCTTCGCGGACAACCACGTGCTTTCGTCGCGTGCTGCGAGGTCCGGGGACCACTCGTCATCGGGCGACCAGTAGACCGTGCCCTCACGAACGAGCAGAACAGCGCCATCGATGATTGAGTCCTGGCTGAGCAGCGGGGGTACTAGATTGAACCGCGTCACCTCTTCGAACAGCATCTCGATCGCGCTGGGGTTTCTGCATTGACGCTGAACGAGCAGGCGAATTCGGTTCTCCGAATCGCAACTCATCGACAGGTCCTTGGACACCCAATGCCCCGTCCACAGATGCACCTCTCGAAGGCAAGCGTCGCAAAAACTGAACACCCGCATGAGAGCGTCTGCGTGCTCCTGTTGGTGGATTTGGTGCCAGGTCATGGGCTACCTCCGTCCGCATCGGCCAAGCCGTGTCAGCATCACTCCTGTCGAACGCGAACGCGCGAAGCGAACGCCTGTTACGCCTCTGCACGCATTCGCGTTCCCGTTCGCCTTCGCGTTCGATCCAACCATTCCCCCTCCGTGCCTCTGTGCCTCCGTGGTTCCCTTCTTATCTTCGCCAGAGAATCACCACCTCAAATACCGCCCTCCCGTCTGCCCCGCCAGATCACGCATCAACGCGGACTCCCGCCCCATCGAGATCGTGTGGATCGTGATGCGCAGCGTGCGGTTCCACCTGCGCGTTTGGCGCAGGATGTCTCTCGGCATCACGTAGCGGCCGTCCTGCGGCAACCCGTCGGAGAGGATGATGATCGTGTCGACCTCCTTCATCCACAGCGCCATCTCCAGCGCGTCGAACAAATTGGTGCCCTTGTCCGCGTTTTGGCCCTTCAGGAACGCCTTCAAGTCCTTGCGTGCGTCGGCGTCGAGTTCCTGGAGCTTCTTCCTCCACGGGTGCACCTCGTGGTCGAAGAAGATCACGTTGACCTTCTCGTCGTTTTTCAACCGGCCCACCGCGTTCCCGACCTGCTTCACCGACGCCTTCAAACGCGACAAGCCGACGTCACCGGTATCGGCCACGCGCATCGAACCGGAGCGGTCGATCAGGAACACGATGCGGCCGCTATCGAGCGGCACGCCGAAAAACTCGGGCGTCGTACCCGACTTGCGCTCGGGCGCCTTCTCCGGGAACTCCTTGGGGACCTCGAACGTCGCGCCCTCTTTGGTCCACCACTTCCGCCACGTGGCCACGAAGTCGTAGAAGTGCTGGCCCGTCGTGAGGAACAGCGCCTCCGACAAGGACGCGCGCACGCGCCGCGATTCGTCCTTCTCGAGTTGCGCGATCATCGGCTCGATCAGGTCCTTCGAACGAATGCGCCCCGCGGCGATCGCGGCCAGGTGGCGCACCGGCCAGCGTTTGTGGTCGAGATTCGCGGCGACGGACGGTGCGAGCGTCGGGTCGCGAACCTCGGCGGCCGCGTCGAGGGCGTACAGCCGGTCCTGCCAGCGGCTCGATTCGAACAGCCGCAGGAACAGCTTTTTCACCGACGGATTCTTGAGCCCGACGAACACGAGCGACCGGATGCCCGCAGCGCGTGTCGCCGGGTTGTTGCTGCGCGCGGACTTCAGGAGCTTCTCGACCACGCGCGAATCGGGATGCTGCCCGAGCGTGTCGAGCACCGCATCGAGAACGATCGACTCCTTCTCCTTTTCCGCGAGGCGCAAGAGCTTCGTGGTGACGATCTTGTCGGGATACGGCGCGAGCATCTCCGCGGCGAGCGCGCGCACGCGCGGGGTCTTGTTCTTGAGCGTGTCGACGTAGACCTTCACCGCGTCGGCCGACCTCAGGAGACTCAACTCGCGGCGCAACGCGGCCATCACCCGCCCGTCCTCGAACCGCGCCAAGCCGAGCAGCGCCGCGACGGATTTCTTGTCACCGCGCGGCCCGAGCACCTCGACGATGGCGAGCCCGACCTCGGACGGCACATTGCGTTTCTTCGCCATGTCGAACGCGTACCCCGCCGCTTCGGGCATGCCCATGCGGTTGAGATCGCGCAGGCCGGCCGCGCGCATCGGAACGTACCTGGAACGAACGGCCTTTTGGGCCATCTGCAACGGCGGGCCGCGGCGGAAATACGGAATCGCTTTGTACGCGGCGAATCGCAACTCTTTGGTCAGGAGGTCCTGCGCCGCCGCAACCACGCCCGTCTCCGCTTCGTCCTTGCCGAGGTACGCGAGGTTGCGCGCGCACGCTTCGACCACCACCGGCTCGCGCGTCTTGCGAATCAGCTCGTAGTAGAGCTCCTTGCGGTTCGGCCCGTCCATCAGGTGCAGCGAGTCGCACGCCGTCGCCTGAATCTGCGGATCGGACTCGTTCTTGATCAGCGATTCGAGATACCCGAAGTCGGGTTTGTACCAGCGGTTGCCCATCGCACGGACCGCCGCGAGTTGAATCTCCGGATCTCCGCCCTCCTCGTAGATCTTGAGCAGGTACTGCATCGCCTCGCCGGAGCCCTCCTCGCCGAGGATGCGCAGCGCCTCGAACTGCGCCGGGCCCTCCGCTGCGGCCTCGTACTTCTTCACGAGACGCGACAACGTCGCGCGCTGGCGTTTCGGTTTGCGACCGGGCGGCGGAAAGTCCGCGCGGCGCCAGAGCCGCTGCTTTTTTTTCGGCGGCGATGCCGACGAGAACGTGACGGTCGCGCCGCTCGCGACGGGCTTGGCCTTGTAACCCTCCTTGCCCGCGCGAAAGGACTGCCCGACCGTGTAGATCTCGTGCGCCTCGGGGCGCTCGTCGAGAAAACCGTCGCCGTCGAGATCAACGATCACCTTGTCGGTGTCGCCGTCGAACAGCAGGTCGCCGTTGTCGTCCCGCAGCGCGAACGCGCGCACACGGCCTCCCAGCACCGCGGTGCCGCGCCGATGCGCCTGGATCTCGACATCGATGCCCTTCGCGCCTTTCTTCGGCCGCGAGAAGATGACGCGCACCGACTCGGGGGTTTCCTGCCCGGCCACCTTCACCAGAAACGTGCGGGCGTGATCGAAGTGCGTCTCGTACTCCTTCCACGTCGACGGCGTCGCCTTCGAGAAATCCTTGTCGCCCTTGAGATCGAACCATGTGCGCGGCCGCGCCATCCGGATCTCGAGGATGATCCCGAACGTGGACTCGCCGAGACTGAGCGTCGTGAAAAGCGGTTTCCTCGCGAATTCCGGGAGCTTGAGCCCCTCCGGTTTCTCCTCGCTGACAGACAGCTTGAGAGGCGGTGTGCCCGGAAAAGTCGACCCCTCCCATGCGAGGTTGGCGGTGGTGTCCCCGGCGTTCGCAACGGCGCCCACGAGCGCGAGAAGAAACAGTGCGCGAAACATGGCGTGGATTATCCACGACCGATGGGATCGCGGAACCGCGTCCTCTACTTCAACGGTATGAACTGGCCGATCTTCAACCGCTTTATCGCCGGAAGAGGAGGCCGCCGCGGCTCAGGCCCGCGCTTGCCGGGAACCACCGCATGGATGACGCCGCGCCGTATCGGACCTGCTTCGCTCTTACCGAAACCGAAACGCACGCGCACCAGATCGCCGGGGCGGGCGCGACCGGCTAGAGATACACGGTCGCCGATCGGATGCCCCGTCGCTCGGCCCGACAAGGTTGTGCTCCGAACGTGCCTCCATGAAAGAGCGCCGTCGCGCTCTTTTCCAACCTCGAGCCGATATTCGACGAAGCGGTCGCTCTTGACGTCGGTCACGACGACAACGTCCGCGAGGGCCTCGCCGTACTCGATCTCCAGATACACGGAAGCGTGACACGCGCCTTTCCGCGGGTTCGCCGACGCTTCCGAAGTCGTTCGCAACAGCAGTAGCAGGTGATCCAGGTTCGCCCGCGCAGGCCCAATCGGAACCGTCTCGGCGTGGCGTTCGACGTTGCGTAGGTTCTCGGGTCCAAGCTCGTAGAGTTGCCACTTCGCGTCGTGCCTTGTCTTTCGATCCGGCGAACGTAGTGCACGCAGGAGCGCGGGCACGCGCAATGTGCGCATCAACTTGCTCGACGCGCGACGGGTCCCCGGGTCCGCGGAATTTCGGGCCTTCCGCACCTGCTCCAACGCCGGCTCGCCAATCCGCAGCAGGGAGACATACGACGTGTCGCGTACTGCCGGGTCCGTGTGGGACAGCCGTTTTATGTGACGGTCGATGCGTAGACGTAGCTCTTTCGATTCGCCGGAAGCGGATGCCGCTGCCAACAGGATGAAAACCACAACGACCGAGTCCCGCACGGACCCCATCGTAGGCACAACCGGCATCGCCGCGTCACCGCGATCGTCAAACGCTAGCGCTTGCGCTTCTCGAGGAACTTCGTCATGCGCTCGCGCTTGTCGGCGCTTTCGAACAGCACGGCCTGCGAGATCTGCTCGATCAGGAGACCGGCATCCTGGCCGGTGCGGCTGCTGGCGTTGAGCGCGGTCTTGGCGAGGCGCACGGCAAGTGCGCCCTGCTTCAGAATCTCGCCGGCGAGCGCACGCGCGCCGTCCATCACCTCGTCGTCGGGAAGCACGCGGTTGACCAGCCCGATGCGGTGCGCTTCCGCGGCGTCGATGATGCGGCCGGTGAAGATCATCTCCTTGGCGATGCCGAGGCCGACCAGGCGCGGCAGCCGTTGCGTGCCGCCGCCCGCGGGGATGATGCCGAGCGCCACCTCCGGTTGGCCGAACTTCGCGCTCTCGCCGGCCACACGCAGATCGCAGCACATCGACAGCTCGCACCCGCCGCCGAGGCAATAGCCTGTCACGGCCGCGATCGTCGGGAACGGCAGCGCCTCGATCTTGTTGAACAGCGACGCGTTGATCGTCTTCAGCGCATCGAACGCGTCGCGCTCGCGCAACTGCGCGATGTCCGCGCCGCCCACGAACGCCTTGTCGCCCGCGCCCGTGAAGATCAGCGCCTGCACCGCGCCGTCGGCGACCAGACCGTCGAGCGCATCGTGCAACTCGTTCACCATCGTCTGATCGATGGCGTTGCGCTTCTCCGGGCGGTTGAACGTGACGAGGCCGAGAGCGCCGTCGGTCTCGACCAAAAGAGTTTCGTAGCCGCTGTTGAGGTTCATGCTTTGGGCTTGGGAGGCCAAAGTTCATCGACGATCTGTTCGTCGAAGCCGAGCTTGCGCGAGGTCTCCTTGAGACGCCGGCTGCGGTAGCCGCGTTCATAGAGGGCCTTCAACACGTCACGCTGCGCATCGATGCCCACGGGTGCGACGGACTCCTTCTCGTCGCGGCTCAGCCACGCGCCGCCGAGGGCGTCGTTTTCAAACGCCTCCCAGACAAACGGCGTGTGCTCCTTGACGTACTCCGCCATCGCTTCGGCGTAGACGCGCACCTCCATCTGGGCGTGCGGGTCCATGCGCAGACGCAAGAAGTGCATCAGGTTGTGCAGATCGATCTTCCAGTACCACTCGGTGTACATGGAGAGCGGCAAGACGCTGCGCGCGATCTCGCGTGCGATGCCGTCGTTGAGCAACCCTTGATAGAGCTCATACGACTGCTCGTTCTGTTTGCGGTACGTGTCGCGCACGCCCTCGAACTTCGCTTTCTTCTCGGGGAAGAACTCGAGCAACTGCTCGGCCCAATAGACCGGCTCCTCGCTCGTCAGCATGTCCGTCGGCGCGTCGTTGCCCTTCCACTCCGGCAGGAACGCCGCGCGATGTCCGGGACTGCGCAACGCGACGGCGGAGATCCCGGTCCCACCGGGCGCGACCAGAACCGCGGTCTGGCCGTCGACATAGGCGCACGGCGCGTCCTTTTGCGGCATCGCGTCCGCGAGTTCGCGGATCAGGTCCGCGCGGCCCTGCCGGTTGACGGTGTCCTGCTCGGCAATCGCACCGAGCTCCGGCACCCAGAACCGGTCGGGCACCAGCGAGTAGCGCGCCGAGTACTCGTTGATCGACGCCGTCCGGTGGCGCACCACCTGGCGCGCGATGAACACCGGCTGGCGCACGAGGAACTTGAACTCGACCATCTCGAACGGCGTGGTGTGCCGGTGTCGCAGCAGATACGAGATCAGGGCCTTGTCCGAGCGGACGGTTTTCGTGCCCTTGCCGTAGCTGACCCGCGCGGCCTGCACGATCGAGGCGTCGTTGCCCATCACGTCGATGAGCGCGACAAATCCGTGGTCGAGCACGCGCCGGTGCGGCAACTCGACGGGATACTCGGGGTTTTGCTGAAGTTCGGTCACGGGGTCCGTCTGGTTGTTCGTGGTCTCGGTTCTCTTCGCTTGCTCATGCTCCAACGGCGTCAGCCGTTGGGCCAACATCACTGCGCTCCAACGGCGTCAGCCCGTTGGGCCAAGGATACTGATTACGATCTTGCCGAAAACAGCCCGCTCCGCCAACCGCTGATGAGCAGCCTGGATCTCATCGAGCGGAAGAACCGTGTCCAGCACGGGTTTCAGCCGGCCTGCTTCGACATGTTTGAGGACCGTCTTCAACTCCTCAAGCGTGCCCATCGTATTGCCCAAGAACGACAGGCTCTTGAAGAAGAGGTGTCGCAGGTCGAACGTGATCTCGTGTCCGCTGGTGCCGCCGCACGTCACGAGGCGGCCGCCCTTCTTGAGCGAGAGAATGCTCTGGTTCCATGTCGCCGGGCCAACGTGTTCGAACACGACATCCACGCCGGCCTTTTTCGTAATGCGTCGCGCGTTGCGGCTAAAGTCCTCGTACGGGATCGCTTCGTCCGCGCCGAGCGCCAACGCCTTCTCGCGTTTCTCTTCCGTCGACGCGGTCGCGATCACGTTGCAGCCGTGCAGCTTCGCGATCTGCACCGCCGCGGTTCCGACGCCGGAACCGGCCGCGTGGACGAGCACCCATTCACCGGGACGGACGTTCGCGCGCCGCGTGAGCATCGCCCATGCGGTGAGAAACGTAAGCGGCGTGGCGGCGGCCTCTTCGAACGAGAGGTTGGCCGGTTTCGGCAACACGTTCTCGCGCGGCACGACGATGTACTCGCAGCAAGTGCCGTCGCGCGTCTCACCGAGGATGCCATAGTGCCGATCCATCGGGTGGCCGACGCCGGGCGCCAGCACGACTTCCATCCCCGCTTCGATGCCGTGCGCGGAGTCACCGGCCAGGTCCACGACGCCGGAGCCGTCGCAACCCGGAATCAGCGGCAGCGGAAACTTCACGCCGGGAATGCCGCGGCGCACCCAGGTGTCGAGATGGTTGAGCGCGGCGGCGCGCACCGCCACACGAACCTCGTCCGGTTTCGGCTCGGGCATCGGCCGGTCTTCGATCAACAGCTTGTCGAACGAACCGTGCTCGGAAATAACGACCGCTTTCATCGCGCGACAGTGTACGGCGCGGGCAGGGGCTTCACGAATGGGTCGATCAAAGAAATGGCCGCAGAGGCACAGATCCCACCGTCGCGGGAAGTACGCGCTGCGGGACCACGGACGGTTGCT
>JAZFYD010000189.1:0-2114 GCA_036443405.1 Planctomycetota bacterium | reverse complement strand
GGGCGTACGCATCGGTCAAGATGCCGTCGGGTGAACTGCGCCGGATCAACATGGAGTGCATCGCGACGATCGGACAGGTCGGTAATGTCGATCACGAGAACGTGTCGATTGGCAAGGCCGGCCGAGCTCGATGGCAGGGCAAGCGCCCGCACGTGCGAGGAAGCGCCATGAACCCCGTGGACCACCCGCTCGGGGGTGGTGAAGGCAAGACGGCTGGCGGGCGTCACCCCGTGTCGCCGTGGGGGATGCCGACGAAGGGGTACAAGACGCGCAATCACAAGGCGACCGACCGGTTCATCGTGCAGCGCCGGTCGAAGCGGAGGTCGAGGTAGCGGTGCGTGCGCCCTCGAGTGAAGGACGACCGTGAACCATGAGTAGATCGCTGAAGAAGGGCCCATTCGTCGACCTGACGTTGCTGGAGAAGATCGAGATCATGAATCGCGGCGGCGACAAGAAGGTCATCAAGACTTGGTCGCGGCGGTCGACGGTGGTGCCGGAAATGGTCGCGCACACCATCGCTGTGCACAACGGACGCAAGTTCATTCCGATCTACGTGACTGAGAACATGGTGGGCCACAAGCTCGGGGAGTTCGCGCCGACCCGCCATTTCAGGGGGCACACGACGAAGAGTGAGAAGGCTGCCGCGGTCGGCAGTGTGGCGAAGCCTGGGGCGAGACGCTAGTCATGGTTGAAGCGCAGGCAACGGGCCGCTACGTTCGCACGTCGGTTCAGAAAGCGAAGCTGGTGCTAGACGTCATTCGCGGGCGCGACGTGAACCACGCCTTGGCTGCGCTGCGGTTCGCCCGCAAACGGGTAGCGAAGGACATCGAGAAAGTCCTCCGATCGGCCATCGCCAACGCGCAGCAGAAGGACGGTTTCAGCGGCGACGTCGAGCAGCTCGTCGTGTCGGCCTGTTACGCGAACGAAGGGCCGTCGGTGAAGCGCGTCCGGCCGGCCCCGATGGGGCGCGCGTTCCAGATCGTGAAGCGGATGGCGCATCTGACCGTGCACGTGCGGGAGCGAGTGGCCGCGGTGCCCGTCGAGTCCGTGACGGGCGACGAACCGGCGGCCGAGACGGCGACGCCGGCGCGGGCGCGGAAGCGCGCAGCGCGCAAACCCGCGGTGAAGCGCAACGCCAAGACGGCGAAGAAGACGACGAAATAGAGGCATTAAAGGACATGGGGCAGAAAGTTCACCCGTACGGATTCCGGCTGGGCTTCAACAAGACCTGGCGATCGCGGTGGTACGCCGACAAGGACTACGCGAAGCTGTTACGCGAAGACCTGGAGCTCAAGCGCGACTTGAAGCAGCGCTTCGCTCATGCCGGGGTCTCGAAGATCGAGATCGAGCGCGCCGCGAACAAGCTCAAGATCGACATCCACACGTCGCGTCCGGGCATCATCATCGGCCGCAAGGGGACCGAGGTCGACAAGCTGAAGACCGAAGTGCAGAAGCGCACCAACCGTGAAGTGTTCATCAATATCCAGGAGATCCAGAAGCCCGAACTGGACGCGCAGTTGATCGGCGAGTCAGTGGCGCTGCAACTCGAGAAGCGGGTGGCGTTCCGCCGCGCGATGCGGAAGGCCGTCGAGTCGGCGCTCCGCTTCGGTTCGCGAGGCATCAAGATCAAGGTTGCCGGGCGGCTGAACGGAGCCGAGATCGCGCGGTCGGAATGGTATCTGCGCGGGCAGTTGCCGCTGCAGACCCTGCGGGCCGACATCGACTACGGCTTCGCTGAAGCCAAGACGACGTACGGGCGGATTGGCGTCAAGGTCTGGCTCTATAAGGGCGAGCGGCTGCGTCCGCTCGTCGGGCGCGAAGAGGAATATCGCGTGCCGCGGCGCGCGGGGCGGATAGGCTGACGATCATGTTGATGCCGAAGAAGGTCAAGTATCGGAAACAGCAGCGCGGCCGGATGGCTGGGAAGGCGTGGCGCGGGTCCACTGTCGCATTCGGCGACTTTGGCCTGAAGGCGCTCGAGCCTTGCTGGATGACCGATCGTCAGATTGAGGCGGCGCGTGTCGCGATGACCCGGTTCATCAAGCGCGGCGGGAAGGTGTGGATCCGGGTATTTCCCGACAAGCCGATCACCAAGAAGCCTCAGGAGACGCGCA
>JAZFYD010000188.1:0-29252 GCA_036443405.1 Planctomycetota bacterium | reverse complement strand
CACCGGCTTCAACTGACCCAACTGCCGTTTGATGGAAGGCGGGACCTTCCTGGACGACAAGGTTCAAGACGAGTTCAAACGGTTCATCGAGATCCGCCTGCACACCGACGGCGGCGGCAGCTACGCGGAGACGTCGCGTGCCAACAAGGCCATCCTCGCGGACCGCTTCGGAACCGGTGCCATCCCGCACTACGTGGTGTTGGACCCGACCGGCACCAAGGTGCTCTGGCAGGAAAGCGGCGCGATGAGCGCCGAAGAGATCGTCGAGGGGTTGAAGAGCGCGCCTCAGGAGTAGGCGCGCTCCCCCAAGCGTCCGCCGCCCAGGCTTAGCTTTCCACCCGGCCTGGACCCTGGCCCTGGTCCTCAGCGACTGAGTCGAACGCGAACGCGGCTTCGGTCTTGCCCTCGGCCGCGCCGGGTCCGGGGGCGTTCGCAGTCGACCAGCCCACGACCGTGACCCGGTGGGCCCCGCCGCATGCCTTGGCGACGGCCGGCCTCACCCGTCGAAGGCGTGCCTCGGTCCACCGTCCAGAGCTCTCGGCCCACGCGGCGTCGCCAGAGAGCGCGGGTTCTCTAGCGGGCGACGGGCGCTCGCTTGAGAATGCAGGACGCGCCCACGGGGAGCGCGGGCGGAAGGAGGACGTCTGGACCAACGCTGCGGACCTTCTCTCTTGCCGGCCGTCGGTCCCGCGGCTGCGCGTGTTACCGGAGTTCGCCCTCCTCATGGCGGAGGCAAAATAAATCGGGCGGCTCCAAAGGGAACCGCCCGAACCGAGAGAGTGACGGACTGGGGGGTCCGTCAGGGGATTTGAAAATTAGTCCTGTGTTGTCGCGTTGTCGTTGGTCGCACGACCCGCCGCGAGAACCACATAGTGGGACTGCGTCGAATCCAAAGTAGCGGCCGTGGCGCCGGGCGCCAAAAGGGCAACCATCAGCTCGCGGTTGTCCCACGACCGGTTGCCCGAATCGCTGGAGTTGTTCACACGGCTGAAGACGACGGCCTGCGGGCCGGCGGCGGAACCGTCGCCAACAAAGGCGATGGAAGCACCGTGTGAATCGTCGCTCGAGATGATGAATGCGTTCGGCACGTCTCCGTTCTCGACAACGCCGTGCACGTTGCTGATCGCGAAGAGATCCGTGCGGCTGTTGAGCGTGGTCCGGCTGTTCTGGCTGCTGCCCCCCACCTTCGCGCGCTGCGCGGCAACCACGTTGCCGTCCAGCGAGCAGTAGATGTGGTTCAGAGCGTTCGATGAGCCGTCGGTGATGTCACTGGACAACACGTGCGCCTCGCCGCCGACGTTGGCGTCGAAGACATAGAGCTCGAGGTCACTGGCGCTCGTCGGACCCGCGCTCGACGCGCTGGCGATGAAGAACACCAAGCCGGCCCCGTCGCGGCCGGTCACGATACGATCCGGGTTCAACGCCGGAACCGCGTAGAAGCGGCTCGTGTAGTTGAACGCCTGCACGTCGATCTGCTCGAAGCCGACTCTGTCGGCGTGCGGCAGGAACGGCACGTACTGGTCGTGGTCCAAGTCGCCGCCGGAGATGTTGTATCCGACGAGGTAGTTGCGACCGTTCAACTGGTCGCTCACATAGTAGAGGTAGTCCTCGTTCTGGCTCTTGAACGTGACCCAGAACATCTGCTGGCTGCTTGCCGTCGTGCTGAACGGCGGGTTCGTCGGGCCAATCTGGGCGATCGCGTTGCTGTTGTCCGCATCGCCAACGTCTTCCAGCATGTTGAACATGTATTCGTCTTCGCTTTGGAAGACCAATTTCTCCTCGTCGTCGTTGAGGTATTGGACACGCACGTGCATTTCGAAGCCGAAGTGGAACGACGAACTCTGGCTGGTGTCGGGGTTGAGCGCCCAGCCCGGACCGTTTCGTCCGTTGTAGAGCGGGTTGCGGCCGGCTTGGCTGTTGCCCGAGTAGGTGAAGATCATTGACCGTTCGCCTGCCCCGGTGTTGGACCCGAACGTGACCCCCGAAATGCGGCGGTGGCGAGCGTTCAGATGTGCTGCTCCTTCCGCGTTGCCCGGGAGACCACCGAGGCTGGCGCCGTTGGTGGCGGAGTTCGTGCCGAAGAACAGGATGTTGTTGCCATCGTCATCGAGATCCTCGCCGGGATCCGTGCTGAACAGCATGATGTCGTGGTTCGCCTGCCAGTTCGTGCTGGTGGACGTACCCACGGAATAGGTGAAGTAGGTACCGTTGAAGTTCTGCGACACACTGTATTCGCGGCCCACTGCCATCGTTTCGCCGTCGGGCGACATCGCCATGTAGTCGACCTTTTCGCCGAGGCGACCCGGTGTGAGGATGTCGCCGCCGACAGTGGTATTGCCCAACGTAAGGTCGGTCAAAATACCGGCGTCACTGAGATCCAAACCGCCGGCCATGCCGACTTCCAGGAAGTAGACCCGACGGTGGTTGTTGGACTCGACGCCCCAGCCACCAAAGTTGTTGGTACGGCCCGCGCCGCTGAGGTCGGTGAACCGCGTTTTCCCTCGCATGTCGCCGGCCGCGAAGCCGATCCGATTCGGGCCTTCCTCGCCATCCGCGGGCTTGTTGAAGCAGAATGCGTACTGGTTGTTAAACGACGCCTGCGCGAGCGCAAGCCTCAGGTGGTCCTGATCCGGAACCGCCTGACCATCGAATGAGTTTGCAGCCGGTACTTCGAGGGACGTGAACTCGCCGCTGATCAGGTTCAGACCGAAGACCTTGTCCAAGCGGTCGCCCATCAGGAAGATGAGGCCGTCTTCGACAAACAGCAACGAGTCGGGCAAGAGGTCCATGTGGCTGTTCGACATCGACACGCCACTGGCGTTGACCCCTTCGAGCTCAAAGATGAGGGCCGAGTCCGTGAGCGTGGCGTTGCCCTCGGAATCCAGCCCGTCGATGCGCTCGCCGACCGCCGACGAACCCGCGAGGGTGCCATCGATCGACTCCTTGTCGTTGCGCCACAAGAGCAGGCGCGGACCGTCTCCGCCACGCATGACGGTGGCGCCCCAGACGCCGTCGGCCGAAGCCGCGACCGTGGTCGCGCCGCGGCCCATGTAGGCGCGCGTCGCCCACGCCCAAACGGGCGAACTCGACGTCCGTGTGTGCGACTCGATGTAGGCACCGAGTCCCTGGGTCATGTAGTCACGCAGGCTCCTGCTGTCCGTGATTCGGCTACCGCTACCCGCCACGATGGCGTAGGTCAGGCCGTCGGTGCTGGGGCTGGGGCCGCTCGAGTCATGGCTCAGGACGCCTTCGGCGCCGAACTGATGCCCGTGATCACCGCTGTAATCCAAGACCGCCGGCACCCAGAAGTCACCCGTCGCGGGGTTCACCACGAGAATGCCTCGGTCGCCGTTGCTCTGATACTCCTGATAACGATGCGAGTCGGGACCGTTGGTCTGGCTCGAGTTCCATTTCTGGATGTTTGTCTGAGCCCACAGGAACACGCGGTTGTGATCCTCCAGATTCGTCTGAATCCAGGTCATCTCCTGCTGGTGGTGGCCCCAAGCCGGTGATTCGGTGTTGTAGTTGAAGTCGTTTTCCTTACCCGACTCCGACGGCCAGAAGCCGTTGATCGACGGGTAGGCTTTGCCGGCCTGCACCGAGTCGCCACCGTGCGCCAGCATGACGGGAAGGATGTCCCAGTCATGCGCGTCGATCCCCGAGTAGAGGGCCGGCGTCTCGCCGGTGCGGATGGAGAAGATCGATCCCGCGAGCGCGATCGGCACGTTGCGGGCGTTGTTCTGCTGGTTCGTCGCGTCCTCGAGGCCGGTGGTCTGGCCACCGCCGCCTTCGGAGGCGTACACGCCGCGGAAAAACACGGTGTCGTCGGGCGAGACGCTCAGGACGAGGGTGGTCTTCCCCCCCTGGTTGTTAGCAACCGAGGGAGACCTAGCTTCTCCGTTGTAGACATCCGTCTGGGTGAACTCGATGGAGTGGAAACCACGGTCCATCGTGTTGCCACTGATCTGACCGTTCGTGGCGCTCGTCTTGTCGCCGTCCAGGGTCAGGAAATTCGGCAGACCAGGGGCTGCCGGATCCGGAGTGGGCGCGAAATCGGGCGAGTCATCCTGACCGTACGTCGAGGACCACTCGTAGGCGCGCCTGATCCCGTTGCCCGTGGGGTAGATTCCCGTGAACCCGACAGGGTCGGGAACGAGGAAGGGGACGCCGCCGACGCCCGCGATGAATGTACCCGCCGGATAACCGGTGCCGTCAAGGCCCGGGGGAAGTCCTGTGTTGAGGACCATCGGAGCGGTCGGAAGCTCAAACCGGACCTGGTAGGTCCGGTGAATTCCGTTCTTATCTTCGGTCGCCTTGCCCGGGAAGTCGGGGTGGATGCCCTGGTACTCGCCCTGGTTGGCCGTAGCGTCGTACGGCAGTCCACCGCCCTGCGCCGGGTTCATGACGTCCGCGAACACGCGGAAGGAGAGCTCAACGAGATGTCCTTCCGTATGGGAATCGGGGGGAGCAGCGTGATCGAACGCCGAGACCCGAGGAACGCCGATAATCATGCCGGTTGTGCGCTCCATGCCCAGACCGGTGAATGCGATATCGAGTTCGCCCGCACCGGCAATCGTGACCGCGAAGTCCTCGACCGCATCGGCGTACTCGAGCTCATAGAACAGCGGCGCCACGCCGCCACTCGCGGCGACAAACTCGTTGTAGTCCAACCCCGCCTGGCCATCCGGCAGGAAGATCGTGTCGATCCGGATGTCCGGGATCTTGACCTGAACGATGAACGCCTTGCGGTCGATGAAATCGTCGCCTCTAAAGGCAACGCCATCGGTGCCGTTCGTATCGATCGCTTCCACGATGATGTAGTAGCGCAGCGATGTGATGCTCGTCTCACTGAGGAAGAACATGTTGGCGTACTCATCCAACGAGAAGGGGTACTTCCTGCGTTCGGTGCCGGGGACATCGGGCTTCTGGGTGTCGATGTAGCGCGAGTCGAAGTAGTCGCTGAAGAACAGACTGCGCCCGGGAATCAACAGCGTGTCCGCGCCGTTGGGGCCGACAGAGTGATCCATATCGCCGATGAAACGACGCGAGTTCTGCGGGGGTCCGGCGCCAACTGTTGCCTGGAACCAATCGGTGTCAAGCGGATCGACCGTGCCGACAGGCCCGCGCGGTGACTGGAATCCGCCGACCTGGACGCTCGCGCCCGCCGGGGAGGTGAACCAGCCGCCGTCGTTGAAGTCGACCTCGTACTTGCTTTTGCTCGTGGCTGATTCGTCCGTGTCCTCGGTGGGACTCGTCGCGGTCGCATCGAACGAGGACAGCTCGAGCTCACGCGGCATGTAGACATTGACCCGGTTGATGCCCGAGCCGCCAGCCGTCTGGAACTTGAAGCTGAAGAACGCCTGCGCGTTCGCGGGGTTCACGAAGTCGATGACATCGGGGAACGCCGGAACCGCCACGTCGATGGTGCCCTCTTCGGCGGTCGGGGTCAGGATCGCAATCTGGCCGTCGTCCACCTCGATCCCGTAGGGCTGCGTCGCCGCGAGCGCCGGATCCGTCGAAGTCGTCACCGCGCGAACTTTGAAAAGGAAGTTGCCTTCACGACGCGGGAAGCCGACGAGGACGGCGTTACCGGTCGGTTCGCCGTTGCCGCCCATCTCCGGAAGGAGTTGAACTCCGTCGGGCAAAACACCCTGATCGACTTCGAAGCGATCGGGCAGCGGAGCGAGACCGGTCGTACCGAAAAAGATGACGGTGTCATAAAGCTGTCCGGCGCCGCCATCGGGCACGGTCGTCGTCAAGAAAAAGATCGACGCAGCCTGAAGGTCAGGGTTCGACAATGCGGGGTCGACCGATTCTCCGGTGCATCCAGGGACGAGCACGATGGCCATCATCGCGCACGCCAAGACGCAGGTACTCCACCCAGTTCTTCGCATCTGTTCCTCCAAAAACTCTCTCTCGATCGAGTAAACCCCCAGGTCGTCAACCATGCCGCCTATGCAACGGCACAGTTAATCGGCCTGTCTGCGCCCTTCTTTCCCGACCCGGAGCCCAACCGGTCGAATGAGAATGACCGCGATAAGATTAACCGATATCTAGTTACGCGCAGCATGGTAGTCGGTTGGTCCCTCTCGAATCCAGACGGAAACCGGGAGAACGAGTCAAAAAAGATGGACGTGACGACCTCCGAGCGCGGGCCATTCGACGCCCCCGGGGCGCTGGATCTGGCGGCAGCAAGCCCAGACGTCCAAAAAGCTGAACAGAGAACGCGCGCCGTCGATCTCGGCGCGCTCGCGAAGCGCGAGCGCCGTGCCGGGAAAGTGAGCAAACCGGTCCCGGGGACACACACCACAACTCCCTTGTCCGCAACTACTTAGGGAAATTGCAGCAGATCCAGCGCGGCCCGCGGTGGGTGCTAGTGAACCGCGACGAGGGCGGCGGCAGCGCTCTCCGCCAGGGCCATGAAGGGTCCCATCACCATGCCCAGCAGGAAAATCCCCGCCAAGCAGGCATAGAGCAGGCCCTTCAGGCGCTGCGGGGCCACGATCGGCTGCTCCTCGCTACCTTCCGGCGGCGCGTCCATGTAGATCCGCTTCACGACCATCAGGTAGTAGTACAGCGAGATCACGACCCCGGCAGCCCCGATGAACGCGAGCGTGTAGGTCGAAACGCTCGCGGCGGCGTAATCCGGGCCCATGTCGCCAAGCGCACCCGCCTTCGCGATGAGCGCCCGAAAGACGAGGAATTTGCCGAAAAAACCCGCGAACGGCGGCACGCCGGCCAGTGAAAGCAGGCCGCAGGTCAGCACGAAGCCCAGCAGCGGCGATCGGCGGGCCAGGCCCGAGTAGTCCTCGATCCGGTGGCTCCTGATGACTCCGTTCACGATGACCACGACGGCAAAGACCGCGATCACGGTGAAGAGATAGGCCATCAGGTAATAGACGATCGCCGCGAAACCGGCTTGATCGAAGGCCGCGAAACCCATCAGGATGTAGCCCGCGTGGCCGATCGAACTATAGCCCAGCAGCCGCTTGATGTTGGTCTGGAACATCGCGCCGAGGCTGCCGTACAGGATCGTCGCGGCGGCGATGACCACGATGAAGATGATCCAGGGAGCCGCCGTCGCGAGGCCCGCCGCACCGTCCCCGAGGCACGCCCGGGCGACTTTCATGAGCAGCGTCACCCCCGCGGCCTTCGAGCCCATGCTCAAGAACGCCGTCACGGGCGTTGCGGCCCCTTCATAGACGTCCGGCGTCCAGACCTGGAACGGGACCGCCGCGATCTTGAATCCGAGTCCGATGATGACGAGCAGCAAACCGAAGTTCAGAAGCGGCGCGTCCTCGCCACCGTGGGCGAACGCTTCGGCGACCCCGCCCAGCGCATCCAGGCGCAGACTTCCGGTCGCGCCGTACAGGAACGCGATCCCGAACAGGAGGAACGACGACGCGATCGCCCCGAGCACCACATACTTGATGCCCGCCTCGATGGCGCGCTCGTCGTTGCGTTTGAACGCTGTCAGACAGAAGAAACTGATCGTGATCAGCTCAAGGGCAACGAACAGGCCGGCGAAGTCCTCGACCGAACAGACGAAGAACATGCCGAGGGTCGCGAAGATCGTGAGCAGGTGGAATTCGGCGTGGCCGCGGTCCACCCGTTTGAGCCAGTGGTCTGCAATCGAAAGGACCATCATCGCGGTCAGCCCGAAGAGCGTTTTCAGGAGCGCCGAGAACGCGTCGAAGCCGAAGTGCCCGCGAAACGCCCAGGCCTTCTCGCCCGTCTTCATCCCCATCCACTCGATGACGACGCACGCGGTCGCGGCCAAGAGGCCGAACCAGACCCACTTGATGGATTCCTTCTTGTCGTCGGCGGGGGAACGCGCGTCATAAAAGAGCGCGACCAGCGCCGTCGCCGTCAGGATCCACTCGGGCAACGCGAGCCCAACGTTCCAAGCGCTCATCGCTTCGATCATTTGGCTGCCCCTTCATCGTCGGGCGCGCTCTCCGGGGATACTTCGGCGGCATCGACCGCACCGGCGGCTTCCACGCGCTCCATCACGTTGCGCACGCCACTTTCGATCGTGTCGAGCAGGCGCCCCGGGAAACAACCCGTGTAGGTGAGCACGAGAATCAGCACGACGAACGGCATCTTCTGTTTGAAGGTGACCGCGTCCTTGAGACCGTCCCACCGCGGGTTGGGCGGGCCGAACCAGGCGTCCCGAACCGCGCGCAGCAGATAGACGCCGGTGACGACGAGCCCCCAAACCGCGGCGATCGTCGGCAGATAGCGCACCGTGATCGAGGTGCCGGCGAGCGTGTACTCGGCGTTCCAGCTCCCGACGATCACGAGCAACTCGGACGCGAAGTTCGCAAACCCGGGTAGCCCGGCCGACGCCATCGCCATGATGACGAAACAGGTGCCGATGAACGGCATCTGCTTGATCATCCCGCCGAGATCGTCCAAAACCCGCGTGTGGGTCTGGTCGTAGAAAAACCCGATCAGACCGAAGGCGAGGGCCGTCATGATCCCGTGCGCGAACATCAGAAAGACGGCGCCGCTCACGCCGGTCACGCCGAGCGTCGCGAGCCCCAACAGGACATAGCCCATGTGGCTCGACGAGCTGAAGCCGATGATGAACTTCATGTCGCGCTGCGCCATCGCGACCATGCCGCCGTACAGGATGTTCATGACGCACAAAAGTGCGACCCAACCCATCCAGTGGTCCGCGCCGGCGGGCATGAGCCCGTAACCGATGCGCAGCACGCCGTATGCGCCGAGCTTCATCAGCACGCCCGCGTGCAGCATCGACACGGCCGACGGCGCCGCCGCGTGACCGATCGGCGACCAGCTGTGCAGCGGCCACATCGGAATGATCGCGGCGAAGCCCAGGAAGATCACCGGGAACCAGACGCGCTGGAAGTCCGTGTCGACCCCCATCGCTTCGAGCTTTCTGATGTCGAACGTTCGGGCTCCTTCGGGCGCCTGGAAGTAGAGCGCCAGCAGTCCGACGAGCGCGAACACGGCGCCGGCCGTCAGATACAGCGTCAGCTTCGTGGTCGCGTACTCCTTGGAGTACTGCGCGGCACGGCTGCCCCACACCCCGATCAGCAGGAACATCGGGATGACGGCGAGTTCGTAGAAGAAGTAGAAGAAGAAGAGGTCCAGCGACAAGAAGACGCCGAAAACGCCGGTACCGAGGCCCAGGAGCAGGATGTAGTGCTCCTTGACGCGATCGGTGATCGAGCCGCTCACGTACACGCCCGTGAACATCACGAGCGAGGTCAGGAGCAGCATCGCGATCGTGATGCCGTCGGCGCCGAGGCGCAGCCCGAGGCCGATCGATTCGACCCACGGAATATCGGTGACGAACTGGTACTTCTCGCCCGATGTGTCGTACCCCATCCACATGAGGAACGAGACGACGAGCGGGATGAACGTCGCGAGCTTTGCGATGCCGTGAATCCGGGCCGTCTGTTTGGGATCGACGAAAAACAGCCGGATCGTCGCCGCGAGCGGGACCAACAGGATCGCGAGGCTGAACAGATGAATCGTCATGCCAACACCATGGCGCAGACGGCGAGGGTCACGCCGGCGAGGAAAAGGTACGCATAGAACACGACCCGTCCGGTCTGGAGACGCCGTGTTCGGTCAGCGGCGAAGCGCGTCCCCGCCACGGTGCCGCCGACCATCCCGCGCACGACGATCCGCTCCTCGATGAACCGGCAGAACTGCGCCGCCGACTGCTGCACCGAGCCCACGAGCCAGAGATAGAAGTCATCGATGTAGTAGCGGTTGTCGAGCAGGCGGTGAACGAACGAAAAACGCGCCTTGGCGCGGTCCGCCAGCTCCGGCTTCTTGACGAAGAACAGGTACGCGATGCCATAGCCGACAAGCGCCACGAACACCGACGTGATCGCGAGGCTCGCGTTGATGTGCAGGACACCGATGTCGCGGCCGGCGCGGTCGCCCATGTATTCCTGGAACCCGCCGAAGTAACCGACGGCGCCGATCAGCACGGAGCAGATCGCCAGGTAGATCAACGGGAACGTCATCACCTTGGGTGACTCGTGCACCTCGGCGTGGCCGCGGTACTTCCCGAAGAACGTCAGGAACCAGGAGCGGCCCATGTAGAGCGCGGTCAGGCCGGCCGTCACCGTCGCGACGAACTGCAGCCCGCCGAAGTGCCGCACATGCAGCGCGTCCAGCACGAGATCCTTCGAGAAGAACCCGGCGAGCGGCGGAATTCCCGTCAGCGCAAGCATGCCGACGGTGAACGTCCAGAACGTCGTCGGCATCTTCTTGCGCAGGCCGCCCATCTGGAACATGTCCTGCTCGTGGTGGCAGCCGTGAATCACCGACCCGGCGCACAGGAACAGAAGTCCCTTGAAGAACGCGTGCGTCGTGAGGTGGAACATCGCGACACCGTAGGCCCCGACGCCGAGCGCCATGACCATGTAGCCGAGCTGGCTGAGCGTCGAGTACGCGAGCACCTTCTTGATGTCGCGCTGCACCATCGCGATGGTCGCGGCCAGGAACGCGGTCACCGCGCCCGTGTTCGCGATCACCTCCGGCGCCCAGCCCCAGTCAATGCTGCCGACCCCGCCGAAGCAGAAGAACACGCGGATGACCATGTAGACACCCGCCGCGACCATCGTCGCCGCGTGCATCAGCGCGGAGACCGGCGTCGGACCCTCCATCGCGTCCGGCAGCCAGACGTGGAAGGGGATCTGCGCGCTCTTGCCGGCCGCGCCGAGGAAGATGAGGAAGCTCGCAAACGCAAGCTGCGCGGGGTTCGTGCTCGTGAGGTTGTTGCCGACGACAGCCGCCTCGATCGCCTCGAAGTCGAAGGACCCGGCGAGGTCGTAGATCATCAGGATCCCGAGCAGGAAGCCGAAGTCCGCGACGCGGTTCGTCAGAAACGCCTTCTTCGCCGCTTCGCACGCGCTCGGTTTTTCGTAGTAGTAGCCGATCAGCAGGTACGAGCTCGCACCGACCAGTTCCCAGAAGATGAAAATCATCAGGAAGTTGGTCGCGAAGACGATGCCCAGCATCGAGAACACGAACAACGCGAACTTCGCGTAGAACCGCCCGATGCTCTTGTCGCCCTTCATGTACCCGAGCGCGTAGATGAAGATCGCGGAGCCGACACCGCCGACGACCAGCAGCATCATCTTCGAGAGCGGGTCGACGAGAATGCCGAGCTCGATCAAGAGCCCGTCGCCGTCGCTCGTGGAGAGGTCCATCCAACTCCAGCGGCTGATGTACTCGATGCTCTCGCCGCCGATCAGGAAGATCAGCGCGGTGAAAAACGAAACGAGCACGGACGCGATGGCGACCTTCGGCCCGCGCGAGCTGTTGCGCAGCGACGGCGAAATCGTCAGCGCGACCGCGGCGCCGAGCGGGGCGAGGAGTGTGAGCCAGCCGAGAAAGACCGCCATGCCCTAACCCTTGAGTAGATCCACTCGGTCGACGTTGACCGTGAGCCGCAATCGGAAGAGCGCGATCACCATCGCGAGCCCCACTGCCACCTCGGCCGCAGCGACGGCGATGATGAAAAAGACCATGATCTGGCCGTCGAAGTTGCCGACCAGGCGCGAGAAGCCGCAAAACGCGAGCGCGGTCGCGTTCAGCATCAACTCGACGCTCAACAGCACGACGAGGATGTTGCGGCGCGCAAGCACGCCCATCATCCCGATCGTGAAGAGGATGCCCGCGACCACAATGACGTGTCCGACGGTCAATGGAGCCTCCGTTTGGTGAGCAGCACCGAGCCGACGATTGCGCTCAGGAGCAACATCGACGCGATTTCGAACGGAAGCACGTATTCGGAGAACAACGGCACGGCCAAGGCCTTGGTCTCGCCCGCGGCGCCACCCTCGAGGGGCATTTCGAAGAGCCCCGCGCGCCGGCACGTGAGGATCAAGCCGGAGAGGAACAGCGCGCCGAGCACGAGCCCGACCCAGTGGAGCTGCGGCCCCCTCAAGATGCGCAGATCCTCCTCGCCGAGATTCAACAGCATGATCACGAACAGGAACAGCACCATGATCGCGCCGGCGTAGACGAGCACCTCGACCACCGCGAGGAAATACGCCTGCATCAGCACGAACTCGCCGGCGATGCCGACGAACGATATGACCGCGAAAAGCGCCGTCGACACGGCGCTTCGCCGCGTGATCGCCACGAGGGCGCCGCCGCAGATCAGCACGGCGAAGATCCAGAAAAATACGACTATCACTTGTTCTGCCACTTGCGGATCCGGTCCGCCCGGACGCCGCCCATCTCGTAGAGCTTTTCCTTGTCGTGCACGAAGTCCTGCTTCCGCGCGTACACGAGCTCGGCCTCCTTGACGAGGAAGATCGCCTCTTCGGGACAGGCCTCCTCGCAGTAGCCGCAGTAGATGCAGCGCAGCATGTCGATCTCGAACCGCGCCGGGTACTTCTCGATCTTCTTCTCGAGATCCGAGGCGGCCTCCTCGAACTCCGCCGGCCAAATGGTGATGGCCTTGGGCGGGCAGACGAACTCGCAGATCTGGCACGCGACGCACTTGCCGCGATGCTGCTCGTCCACGACGAGCGCGGGCGCGCCGCGGAAGTTGTCCTTGAAGTCCCAGCGCTCCTCCGGGTACTCCATCGTGATCGCGAACTTCTTGTTGTTCCAACGGAACATGCGGTCGATGAGCACGCCGAAGAAGTGGCGGATCGTGGCACGCAGTCCCTTGACCACGGTGCCGAGGTAGATGCGCTCGGTGAATCTGAGCCGGGGGCGCTTGACCGTTTTCACTCCCATGGCATCACCCCGCAAACAAGAACGCCTTTACGCCCGCAACCAAAACAATCACACCCAGGCTCAGCGGAAGCATGGCTTTCCAGCCGAGATCCATGAGCTGGTCGTAGCGGAAACGCGGGAGCGTCCAACGGACCCAGATGAAGAGGAACAGGAAGAAGCCGCACTTCGCCACGAACGAGGCGCCGCTCAACACGGTGCCCCAGATACCCTCGGGCAGATCGAAGAACGGGATGGTGTAGCCGCCGAAGAACAGCGTCACGACAAGCGCGCTCGCCGTGATCATGTTGATGTACTCCGCGAGGAAGAACATCGCGAACTTCATCGAGCCGAACTCGGTGTGGTAGCCGGCGACAAGCTCGGTCTCCGCCTCGGGGCAGTCGAACGGCAGCCGGTTCGTCTCCGCGTAGGTCGAAACCAAAAACAGCACGAATGCCGGGAACAGCGGAAAGACGAGCCAGACATTGGCCTTTTGCCACGCGACGATCTCCTCGAGGTTCAGCTCGCCGACGATCAGGAACACGGGTATGACGGAGAGGCCGAGCGCGAGCTCGTAGCTGATCATCTGGGCGCTCGCGCGCACGCCGCCGAACAGGCTGAACTTGCTGTTGCTCGCCCAGCCGCCGATCACGATGCCGTACACGCCGAGCGAGCTGATCGCGAACACCAGGAGAACGCCGACGTTCAGGTTGGCGATCGCCATGCCGCGCGCGTACGGGATCACGCAGAACACGATCATCGCAGGGATCAGCGTGAGTGCCGGCGCGATGATGTAGAGCACCTTGTTCACGTGGCCCGGAACGACGTCCTCCTTGAAGATGAACTTCAGGAGGTCCGCGATCGGCTGCAGGAGCCCCGAGGGACCGACGCGGTTGGGCCCCAAACGGTCCTGAATGAACGCGCTGACGCGACGCTCGGCCCAGACCAATCCCGCCGCCGAGAGCGGCAGCGCCAAGCCGGCGATCAGGAACGCGTGGAGCACCTTGAGCAGCAGGTCGACCATCAGACAGCCGCCTCCGCCGTCTCCATCGACACACCGAAGCGGCCGAGGTCCTTCCAGCGCAACCCGTTCGTGGACTCGTTCTCATCCGCCCAACGCGCAAACGCCTGCGCGGCGGTCACGGGGGTTTCGAATCCCTCGTCGAGCGCGTGGTGCATGCGGTAGAGCAGCGCGGCCTCGGTGAGCATCGTCGGATCGAACGTCGTGCCCTTCGCGATCTTCTGGATGCGGTCGCCGGCGCTGATGAACGTGCCGTCCTTCTCGATCCAGGTCGTGAGCGGCAACCGGACGTCGCCTTTGCCCTTTTGCAGCGAGAAGACCACGGTCTGCTTGCAGCGCGCGGTCACCTCGTCCGGCAACGCAGCGCCTTCGCGAGGCTCCACGTACAAAAGCGCGCCGTATTCCGTCTCGGGCCAGGCGTCAGGCGCCTCCGCGAATCCGGCCAGGGCCGCACCGCGCGCGTTCGGGCACTTCTCGGGGTGCACGAGCATGTCGTCGGCTTCGCCCACCGGCTTCAGGAAGTAGCGGTCCTTCACGCCGAGCGCGTCGCAAACTCCCTTGAGCGCGAACAGCTCTTCCGTCGTCATGAACGGCGACGCGACACAAAGCGTGTTTTCGCCGCCCGCTTTCTTCAGAAGCTCCGCCGCCTTCTGCGCGGCGACCTGATGCGGCACGGTCTTGCCACCGGCCGTCGACGTCGCCAAACGTGAATCGTCGTTGGCGAACTCGTAGTGCAGGCGGCCGTGATCGCACATCCAGGAGTCGTTCACGTCCGGGTTGTCGCGCGGCACCATGCGCAGGATCTTGTCGTCGCGGCTTCCGAGCGTGACGTTGCAACCACGCGCGCAGGAAGTGCAAACCGTGTCCGTGAAACGCATGAACCAAAGGCGCGACTTGAACCGGAAGTCGCGGCTCGTGAGCGCGCCGACCGGGCAGATGTCGATGATGTTCATCTGATACGGCGAGGTGAGCTGGCCGTCGCCGGTGACGATGAGCGCCGCATTCTCGCCGCGATGGTCGATCGAAACCTCGTCCGTGCCCGCGACCTCGTCGAGGAAGCGCACGCAGCGCGTGCAGAGAATGCAGCGCTCGCTGTCGAAGACGACCTTGTCGCCCCACGACACGTTCTTGGGTTTGTTGAGGCGGTCGAAGTCCGTGCGCGCGACACCGTCGCCGTGATCCACGGCGTAGTCCTGCAGCTTGCACTCGCCCGCCTGGTCGCAGATCGTGCAGTCGAGCGGGTGATTGACCAGGAGGAACTCCATCACGCCCGCGCGGCCGCGCGAAACGCGATCGTTCTTCGTGTAGATGACCATGCCTTCGCGGACCGCGGTGTTGCAGCCGATCTGCAGCTTCGGCACACCCTCCACCTCGACGAGGCAGATGCGGCAGTTGCCCGCCACGGAGAGCCGCGGGTGGTAGCAGTAGTGCGGAATCTCGGTGCCGGCGTAACGACCCGCCTCGACGATGTTGATGCCCGCGGGCACCTCCGTCTCCTGGCCGTCGATCGTGATCTTCACGGTGCCGTTGCCATTGCCGCTGGTATCACTGCCGCTCATGCCGTCGCTCCCGCTTCGGACTTCATCGCGGCTTTGAATTCGGCTTCGTACTTCTTCAAGTAGCTCTGCGTCGGCCAAACAAGCGCTTCGGCGAGGGCGCAGATCGTCGTGCCGTCCATGTTGTCGGTCACGCTCCACAAGACGTCCCAGTCGCGCTGCGTGCCGTTGCCGTCCTTGAACTTCTTGAGGATCTTGCGCACCCAGTCGCTGCCTTCGCGGCACGGTGTGCACTGGCCGCAACTCTCGTGGGAGTAGAACTCCGCGACGTTGAGCGCCGCATCGAGGATGCTGACCGAGTCGTCGAACACCATGATGGCGCCGCTGCCGAGGCTCGAACCCGTCTTCGCGACCGAATCGATGTCGAACTGGCAGTCGAGTTCCTCCGGGAGCAACACCGGCATGCTCGATCCGCCGGGCATGACGCCCTTGATCGGCCGGCCGGAAAGCGTGCCGCCGCAAAAGTCCTCGAGCAACTCCCGCAGCGTGAACTTGCCGCACTCGAACTCGTAGACCCCCGGCTTTTGCACGTGGCCGCTCACGCAGAACAGCCGCGTGCCGGTGGAGCCCTCGCAACCGAGCCCGGCGAACCAATCGCCGCCGCGCTTGATGATGTGGGTCACGCACGCGATCGTCTCGACGTTGTTGATGACCGTCGGGCAACCCCAAAGTCCCTCGACCGCCGGGAACGGCGGACGCAGCCGCGGATAGCCGCGGTTGCCTTCCAGGGACGTCAGGAGCGCGGTTTCCTCGCCGCAGATGTACGCGCCGGCGCCGGAGTGAACCCAGACGTCGCACCGAAACTTCGTGCCGAGGATCTTCTTGCCGACGATTCCGGCCGCGCGCGCCTCCTCGATCGCGTTTTCGAGCGCGCCGATCGAGTGCGGGTACTCGCCGCGCACGTAGATGTACGCGGTCTCCGCGCCGATGGCGTAACACGTGAGCAAGGCGCCCTCGATCAGCTGGTGCGGATCGAGCTCCATGATCTGCCGGTCCTTGCAGGTCCCCGGCTCGCTCTCGTCCGCGTTGATCGCGAGGTACTTCGGCTTGTCCGTCTTGGGCACGAACTGCCACTTGCGGCCGCAAGGGAAACCCGCGCCGCCGCGGCCGCGAAGACCCGACTTCAGGACCTCCTCGGTCACCTCGCCGGGTTTCATCTCCTTCAGCGCTTTTTCGAGCGCCTGGTAGCCGCCGTTCTTGCGATAGGTCTCGAGTGTCTTCTGCGCCGGATCGTCGGCGAACTCGAGCATGATGCGCGTTTCGGAGATCACGACAGTCCCCCTAGAACCGCGTCGATCTTCGACGGCGTCAGCTCTTCGTACTTCTCTTCGTCGACGAGCATCATCGGCGCCGTGGTGCAGTGGCCGAGGCACTCGAACCGCTTGAACGTGAACGTGCCGTCGTCGGTCGTGCCGCCCGGTTCCACGTCGTACTTCTCGCAGATGTGGTCCTTCAAGGCGTCCGCGCCGCGCAGCATGCACGAGAGCGTCTTGCACAGGCGGACGACGTGGCGCCCGACGGGATCGGCGTGGAACATGTCGTAGAACCCGACGACGCCCTGGACGTGCGCGTCGCTGACGGCGAAGAGTTCCGCGGTGTCGCGGATCGTCTCCCTGCTGAACCAGCCTTCGCGTTCCTTCTGGATGAGGTGCATGGCCGGAATCAGCGCCGCCTTCTTCTGCGGGTAGCGCGTCATCAGGTCCTCGATCGTGGCGTGCAGTTCCTTGGAGAACTTGCCTTCTCGCGCGGCCTTCGCGCTCATCGGTCGCACTCCCCCATCACGAAGTCGATGGAACCCAGGATCGCGACGACATCGGAGATGTACCGGCCCTCGATGCAGTGCGGCAGAATCGCCAGGTTCACGAAACTCGGCGACCGGATGAACATCCGGTCCGGATACCCGCCGCCCTTGCTGCGGAAGTAGAAGCCGAGCTCGCCCTTGGGGTTCTCGACGCCGTAGTAGCTCTCGCCGACCGGCGCATCCTGTCCCTCGGTGATCAGGATGAACTGGTGGATGAGCTGCTCCATCCCCATGAGGGTTTCCGATTTCTCCGGAAGCGAGATCTTCGGATCCTCGTTGCGGATCGGACCCGTGGCGAGCTTGTCGACCGCCTGCACGAGGATTTTGTGACTCTGGAGCATCTCCTCGACGCGGCAGAGGTACCGGTCGTACGAGTCGCCGACCGACCCGACGATCACGTCGAAGTCGTACTGCTCGTACCCGAGATACGGACGCTCGCGGCGCAGGTCCCAAGCGACTCCCGAGCCGCGCAGGTTCGGGCCGGTGAGGCCGGCGTTGATCGCCATCTCACGGCTGATCACGCCAACGTCCTTGGTGCGCTGGACCCAGATGCGGTTCGCGTTCAACATGTTCGAGAATTCGGCGACACGCTCGGGGAAGTCGGCCAGGAAATTATTAAGTTCCTGGATCCAACCCTCGGGGATGTCGCTCGCCATGCCGCCGACGCGCGTGTAGCTCGTCGTGAAACGCGCGCCCGTTAGGTACTCGATCAGGGTGTAGATGCGTTCGCGCTCGCGGAAGCACCACAGGAACACCGTCATCGCGCCGACGTCCATCGCAAACGCGCCGAGCCCCAGAAGGTGGGAGCTGATGCGCGAGAGCTCGCAGCACAGGACGCGGATCGATTTCGCGCGGTCCGGCACGTCGATGCCCAGCAGGTGCTCCTGCGCCATCGTCACGGCGACGTTGTTCGACAACGGCGCGAGGTAGTCGAGCCGGTCCGTGTACGGGATGAACATGTGGAACGTCATCGACTCGGCGATCTTCTCCATCGCGCGATGGAGGTAGCCGATGATGGGCTCCGCCTTGACGATCATCTCGCCGTCGAGTTCGAGGATGATGCGGAGGACGCCGTGGGTGCTGGGGTGGCTCGGCCCCATGTTGAGGATCTGGTGCTCGCCGCGCGCCGACTCGGGGCGGTCGAGGACGATGTCGATCTGACCCGTGGTCGTGCTCATCGCTTGCCGCCCTTGCCGACGTATCCCGGCGTCCCCCGGACGTTGCCGAGCAGCGGGAACTCCTTGCGCAGCGGGTGGCCCTCAAAGCCCTCCCACATCAGGATGCGTTCCAACTTCGGGTGTCCCTCGAAGCGGATGCCGAACATGTCCCAGACTTCGCGCTCCATCCAGTTCGCGGCGAACCAGAGGTCCGTCATGGTCGGAACGACCGGATCCTCGCCCGGTACCGGGACGCGAACGCGCACGTCCAGGTTGTTTTCGAGCGAGCGGACCTGGTAGATCACGTTGAACCGCGGCTCGTCGAGGTAGTTGTCGTTCGCGGTCACGTAGACGAACATCTCGAACTTGAGCGCCGGATCCTCCTTGAGCGCTTTCAGGAACCCGTGGATCGACGCCGCATCGGAGCGATAGGCGATCCCGCCGCGCAGATCCTCGTCGGCGACCACGCCGTCGAAGCCCTTCGCGACCAGGGCGACCTTCTCCCGTAGATCGCTCATGCGTCCTCCCAGTCGAGGGCCTTCTTCTTGACGACCCAATACCAGCCCAGGAACAGGATGATCAGGAACACGAGCATCTCGGCGAACAGGAAGCGTTGCAGCGTTGCCGTGTCTCCGAAGATGCCCGGCTCGCCACCGCCGAAGTAGACCGCCCACGGATAGAGGAAGACCACCTCGATGTCGAACAGGATGAACAGCACCGCGACGAGATAGAACTTCACCGAAAAGCGCGTGTGAGCGTGACCGACCGCCTCGATGCCGCACTCGTATGCGGACTCTTTGGCGGGGTTGCTCTTGCCCCATTTGCCGGCCAGCGCGGAAGCGCCAAGCATGACCGTCGAGAGTCCACCCGCGAGCACCAGCAGGAGCAACACGGGCAGGTAGTCGCCCGGTGTGTTCGCGGCGGCGGCCAACAGGGGTAGTGAGAGCATCGAAGTGGCGTAACTCAGCCCGGTTTCAGCGGATAGCTCGGGGAACTATAGGGGGGCCCCGTGAGGCCGTCAAACTATGCCGGGCCACACTCCGGGTGACACCGAAGCTTGCGTTTTTGTCCGCGTTGGTTCCGCCTGAGGGCCGGCGGTTTGAAGCGCGAGAACCGCGCTAGCCCGGGGCTAGAAGGACTCGTCGTCGCCGGACGGGGTCCGCTCGTAGAACGGGTCCGGAGCGAACTCTTCCTTGGGCTCCGCAGCGACCATGCGCTGGGCGTCGGGGGCTACGACGGCGAATTCTCCCGCGTCGATACCCCAGAGGGATTTCTCCTCCGTCCATGCGTCGACGGGGAAAAGTCTGTCCCGCCAGTTGAGGTCGAGCACCCACAGGGCGAGAAAGCATCCGCCGATGATCACCGCCATCGGGACCGGCCCCTCGGGCAGCACGAGATCCGAACCAACGGGCGCCGTGTAGCGGCCCAGATACGTCAGACCGAAAAAGCCCGGAAGAGTCAGCCATGAGAGCGCCGGACGGAACATGAGGACGGGCAAGAGCCAGAGTGTCATGCCCGGCGTGAGCGACGGCGAGATGTAGAGGATGGCCGCAATCGCCATCAGAAGCGCAGCGTAGCGCCGGTCCCGGCGGCCACCGGCCCAGCGGTACGTGTGGATCTTTTGGTGGCTCCACGCGGCGATCACCATGCCCAACAGCACGCAGACCCCTGCCGCTTTCGCGAGCAGCGGCGCCAGCGATCCGCCCGCGCGGATCAGCTGTACTCCGGCCAGGAACAGGCCGTTGGAGGTTTGCGCGCCAATCAGGGAGTCGGCGCCGAGGCGCATCATGCCCTCGAAAAGAGAAGGACCCGTCCCGTGCCAGTAGCGGCTGACCGAACCCTCGAAGTAGTTTTCCACCGGGATCGGGATCGCGAGAAACGGCGTCAGCGGCAACACCACCAGGAAGGCGAACAGTAAGAACCCCCGAAACCCGAGGCGTCTGGCAAACGGAATGGCCAGGATGGCCAAAATCGGCCGGAACGAGGCTGCAACCGCGATCGGAATCGCCATCGCGATGCGCCACCCCTTGGCGATCGCCCAGATCAGAAACGCGATCCCGGGCAACACGAAGATGTCGGGCGAGACGACGGCGTAGGTCTCGTGGAGCAGCACCGGCGACCACGCGTAGAGCATGATCAGCCCGGTAGGCTTCTTCAGCTCCACCAGCGCGAGCACGAGGAAGAAAATTGCCAGCGCATCGGCGATGAGAGCCATGAAAACCCGCCCCAATCGCGGATTTTGCCGATAGAACTCCGCCGCGGCGGCGGCCCAGTGGCTTGCCGGCGCGCGGTCCGACCTTACGTCCGGGCGTGCCACCTCGACGGCGCGGGGACCGCGCGACTCCGTCAGGATGCCCCTGGCGAGAATGAACCGTTCGCCCTTTTCGGAGTCCATCCCTTGCGGCGGTTCGGCGTTTTGCGAAAGCTCAGAAACACTGAACTCATAAGGGTTTAGACCAACTCGCACCTGTCGGGCCTCGATCCGGATACGGGCCGCATCGACGATCGGAACCTCGCTTTCCGGCGCGAACATGACGATCAGGCGGGCCACCAGGGCGACGGCCAGCACCAATTCCAGGCGCGGAGGTTTGCGATAGCTACAGATCCAGGCACCGATGTGCAGCAGCGATGCCCCCAACAGCGTCGTCACAAAGAGGACGATGTGCTCTTCCCACGCCGCAGATGCCGGATCCGGCGCGGAATTCCCGAAGAAGTGGAAGAGGCAGCCGGCGAACCCGAGCAGCGACAACGCCGCCGCGTAGATCACAAACCGGTGGAGCCAAGTGCCTGCCATATTGTCTCTTTCGTCCCGAACAAGGCCCAACTTGAGACAGGCGGGTCCTTCGAGTCGCGCCCGCGTACCGCGCTAGTGGCGGTCGGGGCAGGCGATCTCGATCCGCTGATCGCCGGGAACGTTGGTCAAGAGCGTCTTGGTGCCGTTTGGCCAGGTCACCTCGACGTCGGCCGACTCGTAATCACCGAGGCCAAAGTGCAGGCGCGGGTCCTCCGAGCACAAGAACGAGGACCCAATCAGGCGGACGCGGGTCTGAGTGATCTTCCCCGTCTTGACCCGGACCAGCGCCCCCGCGGGATCCATCGGCACCCCCGCCTTCGGATTCCCTCTCAAACGGATCTCGAGCCAGTGGCGCTTCTGGGCGGCCGGCGCGAGGTCGCAGCGCAGCAGGGTCGCCTGTTCGTTGAGTTCGATGATCGCGATGTCGGGGTCGCCGTCGTTGTCGAAATCGATGCGCACGGCGGCGCGCGACGGCCGCTGCAGGGCGAGGCCGGGGCCCGCGAGGTTGCTCACATCGCGGAATTTGAGGCGTTCCGGCTTCACGTTGAGGATCAGGAGGTTCGTCTGGCGGTAGGTCGATTCCTCGTTCTTCGCCTGATCGACCTCAGGGTAGACGTGGCCGCAGGCGAAGAAGATGTCGTCGTCGCCGTCGAGGTCCGGGTCGAACAACAGCGCGCCCCAGCCGAGCTTGGCGAACGTCATCTCCCGCAATCCGCTGCGGACCGCGCGTTCGTTGAAGACGACTTCCGTGTCCGAGATCGTCTTGCAGATCATCAGATTGAAGTGGTCGTGGCTGAACTCCGTGACGGTGACGTCGAGCAAACCGTCGCGATTGATGTCCCCGACAGCCACGCCCATGGACGCCTGCGCCGAAAAATCACGCTGGCTGATCGCGAGGGTGAGCGCGTGCGCCTGGTCCTCGAAAGTTCCGTCGCCCTTGTTGATCCACGCGAGGTTCGCGACGCTGTCGTTGGCGACGAAGATGTCCTGATGCCCGTCTCCGTTGATGTCCCAGGCGACGGGCTGGAATCCGAAAAACGGCCCGCGAGACGACTCGTTGCGCGCCTGCGGGCTCATCTGGAGCCACATCCCGGCTTCCTTCGTCACGTCCGTGAACGTGAGCTTGCCGGTCTCGGAGAGCTCGTTCTTGAGGAGCCTGTCGTTGATCGGCAGGAGGCCGAGCGGCCCGCAGTACACCGGGATGTTGCGCCATTCGCACGAGCGGGCGAACACCTTGCCATCGGGTCCGACCTGCGCGGTGTCGCTCTCGACCAGATCGATCAGGTCGAGGTACTGCGCGATGTAGACGTCCAAATCGCCGTCGCCGTCATAGTCCACAAGACAGGCGCCGCAAGACCAATGCCGCGGGTCGCCGCCGATGGTCGCGCATTTGGCTTCCGTGAAGTTGGCCTTGCCGTCGTTCAGAAAGAGCCGGTTGCGGCCCCAGTTGCACAACAGGATGTCGGGATCGCCGTCGTTGTCGATGTCGCCGGCGCAGGAGCCGAACGACCACGACGTGTCAGCCACGCCGGCCTGCGCGGCGACCTCCTCGAAGCGCTTGCCCTCCCGGTTCAGGAACAGCTGGTTGCGTGGGGCGTCGCCCTCGGCCAGCAACCGGAACGTTTTGCCGGATCGCTGATAGGAAACGACGGTGTTGCCGTTGGGCACGTAGAGGTCCATCCAGCCGTTGCCGTCGAAATCGGCGACCGCGATCCCCGGCGGCATCGCCTCGAGGATGAACTCCTTGCTCTTGTCCCGGCCGCTTCGGTTTCGGCTCAAAAAGCCCATCTCCTTCGCGACATCCACATACGCAAATCCCAATCCGCCCTTGGCGCTGACCGGCGGCGTTTGGCCCGGAGACCCGTCGGATTCGCCGGATCCGCACCCCCCGAGGGACCAGACGAGGCCGATGGCCGCGGCGACGAGTCCCACGAAGAGACACGAGTGGAGGGGTCGGAATTGGCGAGGCTTGCGCATGTTTTCTGTGTCGGTGCTTGGAGAACCCGGCGGCCTCAAAGTCTATCTCCGCCCCGACGCAAACGCGTTGTTCCCGAGTTTGGGTCAATCCGGGACGCGCTTGCTGCCGATGTGGTGTTGCGACGACGCCCGCCGCCGGCAAGCCCCGGAGAGCAGCAGAGTCGGGCCGGCGGATCTAGGCCTTCGCTGGCCGTTGGGCAAAGAGGAGTGGAGGAGAGATGGATCCGAAGCAGGACGACACCCGCGAGGTCCCGACCAAGGTGGATGCGCCCGCGCTGGAGCTGAGCTCGAGCGTGGTGTTCCCGAACGACGTCGTTTCCATCCAGATCTCGGACAACGATCCCGCGCTCGACCTGCTGCGCGACTTCGAAGATGAGACCATGGTCGCCATCGTCTTCAGCACCGGCCGTGCGTATCCGCCGCGGCGTCGCACCGATCTTCATCCGGTGTGCGTGCTGGCCCGCGTGGTCCAGTGTGTCGATCTGCCCGACGGCGCGATGCAGGCGGTGTTTCACGGGTTGTCGCGCGCTCGCGTCCTGGGCGTGAAACAGGTCGACGGGCGCAGCATCATCCGCACGGAAACTCTGACGATCGAGGATCCGCCCGCGACCGACACAAACGCGAGGATTCTCAAGATCCTCGATCTCGTCGGCGAGTACGCGCCGCGCGACGGTTCCTATCCCGAGGATCTCGAGAACATCCTGCGCCTCAACGTGCGCGGGTTCGGCCGCTTCGCCGATCTCGTCGCGGCCTATCTGCATCTCCCGCTTTCAATCAAGCGCGACATGGTGCTCGCGGTGGACCCGGAAGCGCGCCTCGACATATTGGCGGACGCCATTCGAGGCGAACTCGAACGCAACACCCTCGAAGAGGAGATGCACGGTCAGGTGCGCCAGCAGATCGAGGAACGTCAGAAGGAGCAGTACCTTCGCCAGCAGTTGCGCGCGATCCGGCGCGAACTGGGAGAGGAAGGCTCCGGCGAGGAGGAGATCGAGGAGCTGCGCGCGCGGCTCAGCAAGAGCGGCATGCCCGCCGAAACCCTCGAAACGGCCGAACGCGAACTTCGCCGGCTGGGCGCGGTCCCGTCGAGCAGCGCCGAATACCACGTCATCCTCAGCTATGTGAACTGGCTTCTGGACATGCCGTGGAAAAAGCGCACTCGCGATCGTTATGACATCGAGGCGGCGCGGGCGGTGCTCGAAGAGCAGCACTCCGGCCTCGAGAAGGTCAAGGAGCGCATGATCGAGTTTCTCGCCGTGCGCAAGCTCAAGAACGACAAGTCGGCGCCGGTGATCTGCCTCGTCGGACCTCCGGGTGTCGGCAAGACGACGCTGGGCCGCTCCGTCGCACGCGCGATGGGCCGCAAGTTCGAACGCATGAGCGTTGGCGGCTTGCGGGACGAAGCCGAGATCAAGGGCCACCGCCGCACGTATGTCGGCGCGATGCCCGGCAAGATCGTCCAGTTGATGAAGCGCTCCGGCGTCAAGAACCCCGTCATCCAGATCGATGAGATCGACAAGATGGGCTCGGATGCGCGCGGCGACCCGGCTGCCGCCGTGCTCGAGGTTTTGGACCCCGAGGTGAACAACGAGTTCCGCGACTACTACCTCGACGTCGGCGTCGATCTGTCAGAGGCCATTTTCATCGTGACCGCCAACGTCGTCGACACGATCCCCGCGGCGCTTCGCGATCGTTTGGAAATTCTGCGCATCGGCGGATACACCCGCAGCGAAAAACTCACGATCGGACGCAGGCACCTCGTGCCGCGAGCACTGGATGCGCACGGGCTCGACGCGGAGACGCTGCGGTTTACGACCCCCGGTCTGGAACTCCTGATCGACGGGCACACTCGCGAGGCGGGGCTGCGCGAGTTCGAGCGCGCCATCAGTGCGGTCTGCCGAAAGATCGCCGTGCGCGTCGTCGAGGGTCGCGAAGTCGCAACGCGTGTCGGCAGACCGCTTGTGCGCGAGTTGCTCGGCCCCGCACCGTTCAAGGTGGAGACCGGACTGAAGCAGCCCGAGGTCGGTGTCGCGACGGGCTTGGCCTGGACCGCGGCGGGCGGCGCGTTGCTGCTGATCGAGGCCAACCGCATGCCCGGACGCGGCGAAGTGAAAGTCACCGGACGCCTCGGCGAGGTAATGCAGGAATCCGTGAGCGCGGCGCTCAGCTACATCCGCGCGAACGCGGACGAGTTCAACATCGAGCCGAGCACTTTCAAGGAAAACGATCTGCACATCCACTTCCCCGACGGCGCGACGCCGAAGGACGGACCGTCCGCGGGTGTGGCGATCGCAACGTGCCTCGCCAGCCTCCTGACCGACCGCGCGATCCGCCACGACGTGGCGATGACCGGCGAGATCACGCTCAAGGGCAAGGTACTCGAGGTGGGCGGTATCAAGGAGAAGCTGATCGCGGCCCACCGGTGCGGCATTCGCCGCGTGCTGATCCCGGCGGCGAACCTCAAGGATCTCGAAGAGGTGCCGGCCGAGGTGCGCGAGCGTCTCGACATCGTCGCGACGACCGAGGTGATGACGAACATCTGCGAAGCGATGATCGGCCGCCCCGGCGCGAAGAACTCCAAGTCAATGCCGATCGAGGCCGTAGAGCCGCCCGCCGTGCGAGCGAAAGCCTAGGCTCTGTCTGAACGTCGTCGGCGAACGACACCCGCCGCCGCCTCGACGGCGTCAGCCGTTGAGCCAGAGAACACGGAACGGCGTCAGCCGTTGAGCCAGAGACCCTACTTGGAGTCGTCCTCTTTCGGTTTGCCGCCTTTTTCCCAATCGTGCGCCGGCGGGATGTAGGTCTCGTTCTCGGCACCTTCGAGGGGAGCGCGCGTCTTGTTGATCTTGCCCGCGCTTTCCAACTCGACGTCCTCGTAGCGTTTCGTCAGATCCTCGCGCAGGGTCTCGCGCCGCTTCTCGCGGTGTTTTTCCTTGTACGTCGCGCTGACCTCGAAGTCGCGGTGACGACGCGCGACGCGCCGCTCGATGCGCCCCTCGGTTGCATGGTCGCGGCGGGTCGCAACCCAGCGGGCCTCTTCCTTGACCGACGGGTTGTCGATGTTGTCGTTGATCTGAAACATGACAGCGACGCCGATGCGGACCTTGCCGTTGCCCAGGTCCTCAACGACCACACGGCCGCGGTACCGCTTGCTCTCGCGATAAAACGACGACATCCGATAGGACCAGGTGCTCCATAGGTCGCCGGAACCCTCTTCGGTCAGGTCCGGATCGATGTACTTGAACTCCTGCTTGATGACCTTGTGGGCACGGTGCTTGGCCATCTCGAAGTCGTCCTCGAACGGCTTGCCCCAGCTGACCTCGTCGAGTTCTTCCTTGGGGATCGCCTTGCAGCCCGTACCGCCCGCGCATCCCGCGAGCAGAATCCACAGAACTGATGTGGTGCTCCAACGGCGTGAGCCGTTGGGCCGAGAATATTTCGTGAACGCCCTCATGAGTGCCTCCGCAGCCCCAAGCTAGCCTGTGCCGGCCCGGACCGCCGCATTTTAGCCCAGCCACGATGGAGGCAGCGTGTCACGGGTGTGTCAGCGCGGACCGATGTTGGGGGCTAGGAGGGCAACCGGCAAGAGGACCGAAAGCCCTCCGAATCGCGCAGGAGGCCGAGATCCACGAGTTGCCGGGTATCGACATATCGAACGGCGCCTGGCCAGTACAGCGAGCTGATTTTGCGTTCGGCAAAGGCGGCTTGGTAGCCCCGGTACTCCGACGCGTTGTCCCAGTGTTGCTCGCGCTCCACCTCCGCCTGCACCTGACCGCGGAAGCTCTGGAGATACTTGAAATGAAGCACCGCCGCTTCGACGTCGGCGTGATTCACGCCCCCGACATGATGCGTCCCGACCGACGGCGAGACTCCTTTGTCGTACCGGAAAAGCGGGGCCTTCGAGGCGCAGCTCTCAACATCGAAAACTCGCTTCCGTGTCCCGCCGGCCCAGGCCTCATGGTTCCAAAAAAAGCCCGTGCGGCGGTTCAGGACCTCGACCGGTTGGCGGCAGTAATCCGCATCGAAAAACGCACAGACCTCCAACGGGTCTGTCCCCGACTCGTAAACGATCTCGTCGAACGGTTCCTTCGAAAACAGATCGAGCAACAGCGCCCGGACGCCGGTGTAGCGGTTCCCGTCCAAGTACTGGACCAGGTGCCGCAGCGAGGTCTCCTCGGACCTTGGGAACACCATAAACTCGTCCGCGTCGACCACCACGCACCAGTGCCCCATGCCGTACCGGTCCAAAAGGGCTTCGATCCAGAACGTGTGCTTCGCGTAGGTCTCGCGGGTCCGGATGACGTGAGTGCGATCGTGGTCGAGCACGAGGCGCGCACTGTCGTCCGTCGAACCGTTGTCCACCACAAAGACACGGTCGACTCCCATATCGAAGTAGTACTTCAGGAAAAACGGGAGCCGCAGCGACTCGTTCCGGATGACGGTGAACAAACGGATCTCATCGGGCGCGACCGGAATCTCGCGATCATCCACACGCCGGAGCCGCAGCCGGCTCAACGCACGACGAAAACTCAGATCCGTCCGGACGCGAAGGGCCTTCAAGCGTTTCCGAACGGACGACGGTCGTCGCTGACCGCTACTCAAGGGTTTTCGCGATCCACGCGCGGACGCCGCGTTGGGCCTTGATCGTCTCGCGGTCGCGGGAGCCGGCGTCGACCTCGGTCACGGGGGCGCCGTGCTGCTCCAACGCTTTCAGCGCCGCCTCGCGGAGTTCGAGGTCTTTTTCGATCATCAGGTCGGCGAGTCGGCTCAGTGCGCTGCGGTTGAGTTCGCCGTACGCGATGTGATCCAGCAGGCTGAGCCGCTCGTCCTGTTTCATACGCTCCCACTCCTGGAACAAACGGTCGGCGCCGTCGGCTCCCAGGTATCGCAGGATGACGCTGATCGTGCCCGGTGTGCTGCTGGTCGTCGCACGTCCGCGCCACTTTTCGATCAGCGGCTCGAGGTGTTTGGTGACCGCTGCGATGGTCAGCGGCTTGAGCGGCGCGCGCTTCAACATGAACCCGGCCACCTCGTTCGCGGTGCGAGTTTCGGCGTTGCCCCATAGCGGATCGAACGAGAAATTCACGCCGGTGGAAACGATCGCGTCATATAGCTCCTCCTGCCGCGCCCCCTTCCGACTCGCCCGGATCATGAACGAGTCCACCACCACGACTGCGACGAAGTCGCGCTTGATCGCCGCGTCGTCGAGTTCGGCCTTTTCGGGATCGCGCGGACCGACCAGCGCACGCAGCGGCGCGATCTTCGGTCGCATCCGCACCAGCGCGAACATCATGGCCTGCATCTCCGGGCGATCGTCATTGAGACCGGCCTTGTCCCCCTTGATGTACTCCTGCATCTGGGAGACAAACTCGTCCTCGTCGAGTTCCTCGAGATCCGCCCAGTCACCAGCGAACATCCGCGCGACGTAGTCCTCGGCGTTTTTCGCGGCTTTCGGCGTGCTCGACTCGCCCGATTCCGCAGTGCCGGCCGGAACCTCGTCGGTCGCACACGCTGCGGGCGGGGCGATCACAGGGTCGCCACCGCACGCTGCGAGCAGTACGACCGCTACGAGCGCTTGGGATCGAAGGCGTCGCGCAATCCGTCCCCGAGGAGGTTGAACCCCAAGACGGTCAGTGCGATCGCGATGCCGGGTGGTAGTACGAGCCATTGCTCCTGCCGCTCAAGATAACGCACGCCTTTACGAAGCATGACGCCCCATTCCGGCGAGCTCGCCGGCGGGCCGAGGCCCAAAAAGCTCAAACCGGCGGCGTCGAGAATCGCGAGCCCGATGCTCAGCGTCGCCAGGATCAGGATCGGCGCGATGCAGTTGGGCAACACGGTGCGGAAGAGGATGCGGCGGTCGGTCGCGCCGAGCGCTTTGGCGGCCATCACATAGTCGTGGTGTTTGACCTGCAGCACCGCGGCGCGCACCTGCCGGATGAACCGCGGCACCATGACGGCGCCGACGGCGAGCACGACGGTCTCGATGGAACCGCCGCCGAGCGCCGCCGCGATTGCGATTGCCAAGAGCACCGATGGAAACGCCAGCATGACGTCGACGGCGCGCATGATCGTGCTGTCCACCAACCCCGTGTACCAACCGGAATAGAGCCCTAGCGGCACGCCGATCAGGAGCGCGAACGTCACCGCCGCCAGCGCCGCGCCGAGCGACGCGCGCGCTCCGTGCACCAGCCGGCTGAACACGTCGAACCCGTTTTCGTCGGTGCCG
>JAZFYD010000187.1:0-19218 GCA_036443405.1 Planctomycetota bacterium | reverse complement strand
GTCGCGGAGGGCAACGGCGTTGTTTTCGGCTTCTTTGGGGCCGACGACGGCCATGTAGGGGATCAGTTCGAGCTGGGCGTCGCGGATTTTGGCGTTGACCTTGCCGCTGCGTTCGTCGGTCGTGGCGCGGAAACCCGCCTGCCGGAATTGGCGTTCGACTTCTTTCGCGTAGTCGAGCGACTTGTCGGAGAGCGGCAGCACGCGGACCTGTTCCGGGGCGATCCACAGCGGAAACGCGCCTGCGAAGTGTTCGATCAGCATGCCCACGAAGCGTTCCATCGAACCGAACGGCGCGCGGTGGATCATCACCGGCCGGTGCGGCTGGTTGTCCGCGCCGATGTAGGAAAGATCGAAACGCTCCGGCAGATTGTAATCCACTTGCACGGTGCCGAGTTGCCACTCGCGCCCGACGACATCACGCACCATCAGATCGATCTTCGGCCCGTAGAACGCGGCCTCACCCGGCTCCTCGGAGAACGGACGGCCGAGACCCGCCGCCGCCTCGCGGCACGCCTGCTCCGCCTTCTCCCAACTCGCCGGATCGCCGACGTACTTGCTGTCATCCGCATCGCGCAGCCCGACGCGCACGCGCCAGTCCTTCATTTCCAGCGTCGCAAAGATGATCTTGACCAGCTCGAGACAGCCGATCAGCTCCTCGCCGAGTTGCTCCTCCGTGCAGAACAGGTGCGCATCGTCCTGGGTGAAACCGCGAACGCGGGTCAGGCCGCCAATCTCGCCGGACTGCTCCCAGCGATACACGGTGCCGAACTCGGCGAAGCGCACCGGCAGGTCGCGATAGCTGCGCGGCTCACTCTGAAAGATCCGGATGTGGTGCGGACAGTTCATCGGCTTGAGCAGATACCCGTCGATTTCACCACTAGCCATGCGGCTCGCCAGATCGGAGCACGAACACCCCTCCTCCGCCATGCGCGCGAGGAACTCGCCGTTCACGAGCGGCGGGTACTGGCTGTCCTGGAAGTACGGGAAGTGGCCGCTGGTGCGATAGAGGTCGAGCTTGCCGATATGCGGCGTGTAGACCTGGTGATACCCCTGCCGCGTGAGCTCCACGCGAATGAACTCCTCGAGCTCGCGGCGCACGACGGCGCCGTTGGGCGTCCAGAGCGCCAACCCCTGCCCGACCTTTTCGTCGATGTGGAACAGCCTTAGCTGCTTGCCCAGCACGCGGTGGTCGCGTTGTTTCGCCTCCTCGACCATCTCGAGGTGGTGTTTGAGTTGCTTCTTGTCGGCGAACGCCACGCCGTACACGCGGGTCAGATGGTCCGAGTCCGCGTCGCCGTGCCAGTAGCTCGCGGCGAGGCTGGTGACCTTGAAGCCGCCGATCTTGCCGGTGCTCGGGACGTGCGGCCCGCGACAGAGATCCTCCCAGTCCTTGTCCGGCGCGCCGGTGACGTACCAGGAGAGCTCGGATGAACCGGCCTCGACCGCGCGCTCGGCGTTGTCGAGTTTGTACTTGCTGCCCTCGGCGCGGAGTTTCTCCATGCCCGCATCGAGCGGCAGATCCACGCGCGCGAACGCACGGTCCTCCTCGATGATCTTGGCCATCTCCTTTTCGATGGCATCGAAGTCGGCGCTCGACAGCGGCCGGTCCTCCGGTACCGCCATGTCGTAGTAGAAACCGTTGTCCACCGGCGGCCCGTACACGAGTTGGACGCCAGGCACAATCCGCTGGATCGCCTCCGCCATCACGTGCGCGCAGCTGTGGCGCAGCAGATAGAGCGCGTCGGCCGACGAGGACCCGTCGCGACCCTTCGCTGTGATGACTGAGATGTCGGCGTCGTCGGAAATCGTGGTCGACAGATCGCTCAACGCACCGTTGATGCGGGCGCCGATGGCCGCTTTCGCCAGCCCCGGCCCGATGTCGGCCGCCACCTGGGCAGCCGTGACGGGAGCGTCGAATTCGCGAACGCTTCCGTCGGGCAGTTTGATTTTCGGCATAGCTCTGTTTCTTGGGTCGGTTGGCTCTTGGATCGACCAGTTGGTGAAAAAACGAAAAAAGGCGCGGGCTCGCGGCCGCGCCTCCGATGGGCGGGGTCATCCCCGCACGTGCAGACAACGGCCCTCAGCCCGTGGGGCTGGGCGTTCGCGGCTCCGTGGTTCGGATGACTTGCTGCACGAAAAGGACCATAACCACTCGATGGCGGCGGTCAACCCGGCCGCCGCATTCGTTCCTATACTCGGACCCTCGTGCGCATTGCATTAGCCACTGCCGTTCTCACCGCCCTGCTCGCGTCCGCCGCTGGCGCCGAGCCGGAGCTGTTCGAGCTTCTGAGCCCGGACCATCCGGCGTTTTATCTGCGTCCGGTCGGCTGGGCGGAGTTCCGGCGCCTGCCCACCGACGAGCAGCGCATGCGCAAAATCGTGGATATCGCGCGCTGGAGAACGCCGAACTTCGAGGTGAGCGCGCGCACCCTGCCACCCGGCGCGGACGAGCAAACGCGCAGTTGGTACCGCGCACACGTGCTCTGGTTGAAGCGCATCGAGTCCGTCAGCCACGCGGGCTTTCTCTACGAGGACCGCCGGGCCCGCAAACGGCGCTCGTTCGGAACGCTGGTTCGGGAGTCGCCCGGCGCACTCCTGACGGGTCTGACCAGGCAGCGCAAACTCATGGAGCGAGAGTGGGCACGATTCGATGGCGCACTCTTCGACCTCATTGGCGAGTACAGAGCCCGGATCGCCCCGGGCGCGTCCCAGCTCCTCTTCCGATCGCCGCGGAGGGACCAGGGGATCCTCAAGGACCACCCGAAACTCATCCAACACACGCTCGCCGTCCGGCACTCGGAGCAGGAGTTTCTCGCGCATGTCGCGCGGTCGGTCGGGGAACTGCTCACGGGCGCGACCTGGTCGAACGCGAAACCGTTTGTCGACGAGCTCTCGGAGGGACTCGCGAGCAAGCAGATTCAGCACCGGCTCTTCTGCGCGGACCTGCTCGGCTGGACCGGACATCGCAGAGCGCAAAAAGCGCTCGAGAACGCGATGAAGAAGGAGCGCCGCGCGCACGCCCTCGCGGAGATGGTGCTCATGCGCGGACGACAGGTCGCCGGCCGCCTCAAGGCCCTGCGGCCGTATGCACAGCACCGCCACTGGAACGTGCGCTCCGCGGCGATCCGTGCCCTCGCGCGCGATCCGGACCCGGAAACGCTCGCGTTCCTGAAGAGCCGGGCTCCGATCGAGGAGGGGCGCCTGCGGGAAGAAGTCGTGCTCGCCGTCGGCGCCCGTCCCGCGAACGAATCGAGCGTCAGCTTCTACGACATCCCGGCGGCGACGAAGCGCGTGCTGTTTTGCATCGATGTCTCGCCGAGCATGCTGTTCCCCATGGACGGCCTCGGCGGCACGAAGGAGGCCCGGTTCAAGAAGACCCGTCGCGAGCTGAGCCGGGCGCTTTCGGCGCTGCCGGAGGATGTGCGCTTCAACATCGTGACCTACAACGCACAGGTGATGGAGTGGAAGCCGCGCATGGTTCCGGCCACCGAGAAGTCTCGAAACGAGGCCCGCGCGTACATCCAGAGCCTGACGTTTCGTGGGGGCGGCACCAACACGTACGGGGCGCTTCGCCGGTGCATCGACATGGCCAAGACCAGCACGCGGGACGCCGCCCCACGCGCGGACACCATCTTTTTTCTGACCGACGGCGAACCGACATCCGGCATCCTCACCGACCCCGGGCTGATTCTCACCGAGATCACGGAGCGCAACCGGGGCCGGCATGTCGTCATCCACAGCATCGGGCTGAGCGAAGAGCAGAACGCGGGCTTCCTGCAGAATTTGGCCGAGTGGAACGGCGGCCATTTCGTCGCAGTGCGCTGAGTTTCCGGCCACAAGATTTCAGCCTTGGCCTCGGCGCTAGCCTCCGTCCTCGGTGTGTTCCTCTTGCCTACGCGTCGAACGCGAACGCGTGCTCAGTCCTGCCCCTCCAAATCCAATTCTGTGCCCCTTCTCTGTGCTTCTGTGATTCTGTGGCCAATCTTCGTGTGCGAACGCGTGTTCGTCTGGCCCCCTCGCTTACACTTTCGCGCTTATGGGCAAGCGCAAGCGCACAGCAGCAAAGAGTGACCGTCACGATCTCTACGAGCGGTCGGTTCAGGAACCGTCCGCCGATTGCGACTTCATCGAGCAGGCTTGGAAGGAAATCCGAGGCCGCCGCCCGCGCAGGATCCGCGAGGATTTCTGCGGCACATCGATCATGGCGATCGAGTGGGTGAAACGGAACAAGAACAACCGCGCCATCGGCGTCGACCTCGATCCGGACGTCCTCGGTATCGCGCGGCGGCGCATCAACCGCCGCCTCAAGGACAAGGATCGCAAGCGCATCCAGTTGATCCAAGCGGACGTCACCACGGTCGAAACCGACCCTGTGGACACCGTGATGGCGACCAACTTCAGCTACTACATCTTCAAGACGCGCGCGATCCTGAAAAAGTACTTCAAGAACGCGTACCGCGCCCTGAAGGACGACGGCATCTTCATCCTCGACTGTTACGGCGGCAGCGACAGCTTCCTCGAGGGCGAGGAGGAGCGCGACATCGACGGCTTCGAGTACGTGTGGGACACGGAGTACTACAACCCGATCACCGGCGACGTCATCAACCACATCCACTTCCGCTTCCCCGACGGAACGGAAATGACTGAGGCATTCACCTACGAGTGGCGCCTGTGGACGATCCCGGAGTTGAGCGAGCTTCTGAAAGAGGCCGGCTTCTCCCGCGTCGATGTGTATTGGGAAGGCAGCGACGAAGACGGCGACGGAAACGGCGAGTACACCGTTTCGACCCGCGGCGAAGCCTGCGCGGGTTGGGTGGCCTACCTCGCCGCGGCGCGGTAGCGCCGCCATCGGGCCTCGCTCTCTCGGTCCACTGGCCACGGACCCCACACTCCTTCCCGAGGCAGAGGTAGTGGTCGAGGGACCGAGAGGAAGGGTCCGACGCATGAGGCCGGGGCCAAGGCCGAGGTTTCAGCGCCGCCCGCTTCCTGGTATCCCCGGAGCCGTGCCCGAATATCCCGACGTCACGCTCTATGTCGAAGCGCTCGTGAGCCACGTCGCGGGCCAGCGTCTCGAGCGGGCGCGCGTCAAGAGTCCATATCTGCTGCGCTCTGTCGAACCAGCCCTCAGCGCCGTCGAGGGCCGCCGCGTTCTTGGCGCGCGCAGCCTCGGCAAGCGTGTCGTGCTCGACCTCGAAGACGACCTCCACCTCGTTTTCCACCTGATGGTCACGGGCCGCCTCCGTTGGCGCGACCGCGGCGTCGCGGTGCCGAAGAAATACGGCCACGCCGCATTCGATTTCGAGACCGGCGCGCTTCTGCTGACGGAGATGGGCAGCAAGAAACGGGCGTCGCTTCATGTGGTTCGCGGCGACGACGCGCTGCTCGCGCTGGACCCCGGCGGATTGGATCTCTTCGCGATCGACCTGGCAGCGTTCGCCGAAGCGCTTTCGGATGGCAACCACACACTCAAACGCGCACTCACCAACCCCCACCGCCTGAGCGGCATCGGTAACGCGTACTCCGACGAGATCCTCCACCACGCGGGGCTGTCGCCCCTGCAACTCACCCAGAACCTGTCCGACGCCGAACTCGCGCGCCTGTTCGAGAGCACGAAGACGGTTCTGACCGCCTGGACGGACAAACTGCGCACGGCGCTCGATGGCGCGTTCCCCGAAAAGGTCACCGCGTTTCGCGACGGCATGGCGGTGCATGGCCGCTACCGCGAGCCGTGTCCCAAATGCGAGGCGCCGGTCCAGCGCATCGTCTACGCCGACAACGAGGTGAACTACTGCGCCCGCTGCCAAACCGGCGGCAAGGTATTGGCGGATCGCGCGCTCAGCCGCCTGCTCAAACGCGACTGGCCGCGCTCCCTCGACGAATGGGAGGAGATGCGCTCCAAGTGACCCCCGGCGCGGCACGCGTCGCCGAAGCCTGCCCGAATAGCGAGTCTGCGCCGTCTGAAAGGGCGGAGCCTCTAGCCCGGATTATTCACAAGACGAGCGTTCTGGACGGCCCAGCCTGGCGAGCTCTTTGCCTCTCGGCACTCGACGTGTCCTCCAACACTACTTCGGCCTCGTGTCGCGATCTCGACAAGCTGGACTCGCCCAGAAGGCGTTGGTCCGAAGTTCAAACGTAGACCGCGCGTACGGAAGGGGCCTTTTTGTCCAACCGTGCAGAAGCAACGCGCCCGCCTCGTGAGTAACCCGGGCTAGCGACGAACGGGCACGCGCCGCCCTTCCGATCTGATACGCTCCACAGGCCCCACGGTCCCGACCCCGCGAGGCTGCGAGAGACGAGGCCCGGTCTCCGTGCTCTCCCGCTTCCGCGTCCGGCGTGACCCTGCCAAGGAATCTTCATGCCGCATCGTCTCCGCTTGCTTCTCGGCCTCGCCCTTCTTGCGCTCACCGCATGGCCGGCCCGCGCCGATGAGGAGGAGGCACCGAGCAAGGCCGACATCCAGCAGGCGCTCGAAGACCTGAAGATCGACACGCGCGACGACGGGACGCGTGCGCTCAAGATCCTGGCGCGGGCCAAGGACCGCAAGCTCTACGCGGCGATCGCGATGCACGGCGCGACGACCCAGCACGTCAAGATCACGGTGCTCGCCGGCAGGCTGCTGGCCGAGGCCGGGACGGTGGGCAAACAGGACATCGCGGCCACACAACTAAAGGTGCTCTTACGGTCGCAGAAGAAGAAACCCGAGGGACTCGTGCGCATCGCGATGATGGCCGAGCTTGCGCCCGGGCGCGGCGGCCAAGCGATCCTCGAGAGCCTCATCAAACACAAACAGACCAAGGTCGCGTCGACCGCCATCCGCGCGCTCGGTGTGCGGCAGGAGGAGGACTCGCGCCCCGCGCTGATCACGCTACTGAAATCGCCGCGACCGCCCGTCGCCACCGCCGCGGCGTTCGCCCTCGCGCAGCTTCCGCCGGACAAGTCCACCATCGACGCGATGTTCAAACGTGTCGTGGTCGGTAACTTCAACGACCGAGTCGGCGACGCGTGCGCCGTCGCCCTGATGCGCATGCCGGCGGACCCGTCGCTCGGTGCGCGCGCCCTTGCGTTGATCGCCAAACGCAGCGGTAAGGACGCGATCCACGGGCTGACGAAGGTCGCAATGCGCCACGCCGTCGCGTCGAACTACGTGCGCAAGGACGCGACCGTCGACGAGGACGCGATCCTGCGTCTGATCGAAGCGAGCAATCCACGCGCGCGGGAGATCGGCGCGGACCTGGCCGGCTACAACCGGATGGGTTCGCCGAGGATGCAGCAGAAGCTCGTCAATCTCGCGCAATCCGAACACGATTGGCGCGTGCGTGTCGCCGCGTGGCTCGCGCTGACCCGCACCGGCGTCGAGCACGTGATCCCGCAGGTCACGTCGAACATCAAGAGAAACGGCGAGGCCTCGTACTGGGCGATCCAATGCGCCGGCGCCGACCCGCATGTCGAGTTCGCAAACGCACTGAGGGATGCGGCGGTCGACGTGAAGGACCCGTTCCGTCGCAAGGTTGCCGCGCGTGCGCTGCGCGGACAAAAGGACCACGCGGCGACGCTCAAGCACTTTTTCGACTTCATCATGCGCAACGGCATCCGCAAGAGGCGGAGCCTCTTTGCGATGCGCGCCATCGGCCACCTGAAGGACCAACGGGCGTTCGATGTTCTCGTGAAGCTGCTCGAGCGCGCGATCAAGCTCAAGGACAAGAAAGCGCAACTCGGTGTGCTCAAGGGCCTCGAGGATCTGACCGGCCACTACTTCGAACCCGACCCCGCGATCTGGCGCGAGTGGTTCGAGGTGGTCAACGGCCAGGTCGCGTACGATCCGAAGCCGATCGACCGAAAGGCGAATCGCGAGCGCATCAAGAAGACGAAGTCGTTCGGCATCTCACCGAAGACGGAGGATGCGGTCGAGCAGGGCCTGTTGTGGCTCGCGCGCCACCAGAACACCGACGGCGGCTGGAACGGCGCGACGTATCACAAACACTGCCACGACAACGAATGCCGCGAACAGGGTGGCATGCGTGACCGGCCTCTCGCGTACACGGCGCTTTCGATGCTCGCCTTCCAGGGCGCGGGTTACACGCACCTCGACGGGCCGTACCGAAACATCGTGCAGCGCGGATTCGAGTACATCCTGACTCAGTCGGAGTACGACGGCCGGCATAAGGAGGGCGGTTGGACGTTCAGCTACGAGGCCGCGATCTTGTGTCAGGCGCTTTGCGATTCGTATGCGCTCACCGGGGACCCGTGGATCAAGATCGGCGCGCAGCGCATGATCGACTACATGGTGAAGATCCAGTACCCCGGCAAGAACTGGCGCTACCACGTGCGGTCCAGGGAGACCGACACCTCGGTGATGTCCTGGGTGCTGACGGGTATGGTCAGTGCGCGCCACGCCGATCTCGACATCGCGGACCAGATTTATGCTTCGGCTGAAGCTTGGCTCGATCTGGCCTGCGACCCGGTGCCACCGGACACGTTCGAGGTCTTCATCCGGTTGCAGTACGACAAGAACTCGCGCTACGCGTTCGACGTGCGCAAGGACAAACGCGGCAAGATCCGCACGTACAAACTCAAGACGTGGTATCAGCCGCCGCGCCTGTACACACCCGCGATGTCGTCGATCGGCATTCTGTGCCGCATCTGGCTCGGCTGGACGCGTGCGCATCCGTTCTGCATCGGCTGCGCGAACACGGTGATGGACACCATCCCGGGGTACGGCACCGGGCTTCTGCATGAGTACGCGTTTTATCCATACACGTGGTACTACGGCTCACTTGCCATGTACCAGATGGGCGGCAAGTACTGGTCCAAGTGGCGCAAGGGGTGCATTAGCGATCTGATCAAGAATCAGAAACGGTCGGGTTGCGAAAAGGGCTGCTGGCCCATGCCGCGCGAGCAGTTCGTCGCCGGACTGACCGGCGGGCGCGTCTACTGCACCGTGATGGCGATCCTCACGCTGGAGAGTTTCTACCGCTACCAGCCGTACCTCGCGCGCCACGACGTGCGCTCGCGGATCGAGGAGAAACAAGACGCGAAGAGCGACAGCAAGCTGGTGAAACCGGACGACGACTCGAGCAAGAAGGACGGCGACGCCGCGAAGCCGGATCCGTCGAAGTAGTTCGCGGGTGATCCGTTTGCCACAGAGACACTGAGAGCACAGGGTGTGTAGCTCGCGGGCGCGGAGCAGCTCCCGAGGAGCAATCGCTCGCGGGGTGAATCCGTCTCTTCTCTCGATTCCTGCTTCGGCATGAAGAACCAAGGTAAAGGGCAATCATCCGTGAGCGATCGCTCCGTTGGATCCACGACCTGGAACCAAGATACTGCGCCCTCTGTGTGCTCCGTGTCTCTGTGGCGAAGACGAACGAGCAATCCGGCAGAAGATCAACCGGCGAGCAGTTTCAGGAACCGCTGCCGCGCTTCGTCCGTCACGCCTAGGCGCTTCAGCTCGGCTTCGATCTGATCGGCGCGCCCGTAACCCGACAGGAAGCCGTTGACGCGCGCGGTCGCGGTCGCGTCGACGAACTCACGATCGCTGGCGAAGATCCTGGCGAACTCCCCCGCCAAGCCGCGGTGGTTTCGTAGCCGGTACTTCTGGTGATAGTCCTCTGCGCGATAGAACCGGCTGGCCGGACGAATCTTGGTGTGGATCTTCGAGTCCCAGATCTCCGCCTGGCGGTCGCGTGACTCGTTCGCGGCGCGCTCCTGCTCCGGCGAGTGAAAAAAGATCGACGATGCGTACTGGTTCGACCACGCCTTCCGCGTCGGGCGGTGGCTGTCCCAGTAGATGTCGAGCAGATCCTCGTACGTAATCAACTCGGGATCGAAGTCGATGGCGATCGCCTCGGAGTGGTTGCCGAGATCGCGATAGGTCGGATCCACCATCTCGCCGCCGGCGTAGCCGACGCGCGTGCGCAAGACACCGGGAAGACCCCCGAACCGGGCGTCCGGACCCCAGAATCAGCCAAGCGCAAACGTCGCGGTCTCGAACTTGGCGGCCTGCGGCGTGGTGTCCGTGGCGGCCGCCGTCACGGTCTCCGCCGCCAGCGACGCGGAACCGGTGTACTCAGGAATGTTCGGCATGTTGTCCCATCCACGCACGCACGCAAGACCGATCAGGCCCAGGGCGGCAAAGAGAACAATCGTCTTCATGGCACTCATTGGATGAATGGGACTCACTGGAGGTTACCACTCGGTTGATGGGCCACAGAAGCACAGAAAGACGCCACCGGTATATCGTGGGTCTATGAGGTGGATACTCGCCGGGCTGACGTGCGTGATGATCGCGGGCTGCACATCGGATCTCGCAAGGCTGCGGTCGGATGGGGGACAACCGATCGCTCTCCCGGTTGAAGGGGCCTTTCTGCGGAGAGGCCTGCAGTGGAACTACTTCCTTCGCGGCGGTCACGGCCTTCAGCGCATTCACCAGCCCCGCGCCCGTCTCGTTGTCCTTGCCGCGCGGAGCGATGTCCTTCGCGGTGGCTTCAAGGATCTCCTTCACGCGCCACGCCGTGAGTTCGGGGTTCACCGACAGCATCAACGCGCAGATGCCGGCGACGTGCGGAGCGCTCAGCGAGTTGCCGCGGCGGCCGTTGTTTTCGCCGAGGTAACCCTTGTCTCCGCTCGCGGTCACGAGACCGATGCCCGGCCCGGGGAATGCAACGACGTCGGGTTTGATCAGCCCTTTCGGCATCGGGTGGTCCTCGTAGAACTTCACCTTGGACCACTCGACCGGCCCGCAACTCGAAATCTGTGAGAGCTTCTTCTTTTTCGTCACGCCACCGATGCAGATGACGCACGGGATGCCCTCGGGAATGCGGATCTGCACCGGCACCTTGGCATTGCGACGGAAGTTCCCCGAACCCGAGATCAGCACGAGTCCCGAGCACGTCGCCTGCTCCGCCATCAACCGCCACAACCCGCGCGTATGCCCGAGATCGGGAATCGAGAAACTCATGTTGACGATGTCCGCGCCGTTCTCGATGGCGTATTGGAAACAGCGCGCAGCGGTGTACGGCCCGCCGAACCCGATCAACCCCATCAGCTTCGCACGCGGCGCCACACCGGTGATCTTGCCGCCGGTTCCGTCGCCCGCGACCACCGACGACGTAAGCGTGCCGTGCTGGCGCCGGCCACCGGTCTTGATCTCGGGGCTCCACGCGGAGAAGTGATAGCCGTAGAGGTCATCGACGAGCCCGTTCTTGTCGTCGTCCTTCCCGTTGTTCGCGACCTCGCCGGGATTGACCCACATGTTCTGGCGAATGTCCTCGTGCAGGTAGTTGATGCCCTGGTCGAACATCGCAACCACCACGCCCGCGCCGTAGACCTTGTGCTTTTTCCAGACCTTCGTCACGCCGAGGCCCTTGAGGTTCCAGGGGATGTCCTTGCCCTTCGTCGAAAACGGCCGCGCGGGGTCCCCAGGCTTCAGCACCTCCGAAACCTTCACCGGCGCCTTGGATTCGTCGGGCAGCGCCATCCCTGGGTACACGAACTTGACCATCTCGAGCGCGCGCGCCTTCTGGATCTCCTCCGCTGTCAGCTTCAGCGCAAGCGCGTTGACGATCCAAAGCGACCGCGCGTCCTCCGGCGAGCCGAGCGCTTTCAGAATCGCCGCCTGTTCCTTTTTCGCGATCGCCTTCAGCTCCTCGACTGTGTCCGCGCGCAACTTCGAACGCTTCGTCCCCGCGTGTTTCTTGGCGAACGCGGGAAACGCGGCCGCGTCGTTCAAAAGCTGTGTCTTCCCGAGCAGGATCACCGCGCGTTTGGCGTTGGGGTTGGCGGCCTGCCCGCGGCCCTGCGCATGCGCAACAACCGCAGCGCAAAATACGAACAAGAGTGCACGCGTCAGCATCGGAATCCTCATTGCTTCTGTTTCTCCAAGACTGCGGCGGCCAACCACTCGCCCACGCGTCGGTGCCCGTCGAGGTTCCAGTGGCCGTCCTTGCGGAAGTACAGGATGTTCCCCTTCGCCGCCTCCGCTTTCAGGAGCGGCGTCAGATCCAGGTACGGAATGCCGTGCTCCGCGCACGCCTGTTCGAGGTCGCGGGCCACGCGCCCGAAGTCGCGCTCGCCGGCGGCTTGGCCGTATTTCTCCAGCCGCTCCGAAGCGACATCCTCATAGATCGCGTAGTTGCCGGGCGTGTAGACGACGAGCAGGCCGCTGCCGATCTCGGCGGTCTCTTTCTTCAGCTCGCCGAGGATCGCCGTCGTCACTCGCCACGCCTTTTTCATCTGCTCGGAAAGCGGCATCTGATAAGCGGCGTTGGCGTCTTCGAGTCTCCCCGGCCGAGCGAGCTTGCGGCGAATGCGCCGGTACAGGTGCGAGTGGTCCCACAGAAATCCGGCCAGCGCGGAACCGGACTGCGACAACGGGACGACGTGCGAGGTTTGGAGTTGCAGGTTCCCCGACTCGTCGAGGTGAAACACCGGCTTCGCCCCGACCGTGTACTTCGACTGCGCGTTGTACCAGGTGTCGTTGTCGAAAAAGACGAGCACGGTCAGGTCCGGCCGGTACTTGTGCCCCTCGCTCGTGAAAAACAAAAGCTCCTGATCCGTCGAGTACCCGCCGGTGCCGGCGTTGATCACCTCGAATCGCGTTTCGCCCGGAGCCGCATCGAGCAACCGCATCATGACAGCCGTCGAGTGCTGGTCGTCCTCGACGGTGTACCCCTCGACAAACGAATCCCCGAGAACCAGCACGCGGTACTCGCCGTCGGGCTTTTCGTGCGGCACGACCGGCCCGCGCAGGCCGCGCGCGTTGATCGATTCGGTGACCTCGTACTCGCCGGTTTTCATCACACCGGACTTGCCGGGGATCTTGCGCCAGCCGAGAAGCGGATCGAACTCCGTGAAGAGGCGGGAGTGGCCGCCGCGTTTTTCGAAGAGGCGGGCGCCACCCTCCGCAACGAGCAGCGCGAAACAGAGTGACCCAAAGACCGCGGCCAACTTGAACCACCGCCGCAGTCTCGATTCCGACGCCATCGGCGCAAGTGTAGGGGATCGAGTTGCCGAGCGGTACATTGCCCCGATGCACGAACGGACTGCCGCCATAACACCTTCCCGCTGGAAGGCCCCGCTGATCGGCCTGACCTGCGGCGCCGTCCTGGCGACGGTCTTTCTCGTGCTTTTCCTCCGCGGACCCGGCGAGCCGCTGAGCAGGGACACGCTGAAACAGGCGCGCGCGACCTGGCGGCAGGCGAAGATTCCGAGCTACCGGCTCGCGATCCGCGTCCACGGCCGACAGCAAAACGAACACCGCGTCTTCGTGCGCGAAGGCAAGGTCATCGACATGACGACCAACGGCGTCAAACCGCCGGAACGCACGTGGCGCCACTGGAGCGTGACCGGCATGTTCGCGATGCTCGATCAGGAACTCACCTCCCGTGCCGAGGGAGTGTACGGCGACTCACCCGACTCGGTGGTGATGCAGGTCCACTTCGACGAGGACCGCGGCTACCCCCGCCACTTCCTGCGCCACATCATGGGCGAACGGCAGGGCATCGAGTGGGAAGTGACGTCGTTTGTTGTCGAGTAAGTAGCGCGCCTCATTTCCCCGGAGTCGGAGCGAGTTCCGGAAACCAACGCAGCTTGTCCGCTCTTCGTCCAAGCTCGGTTTTCCGGCATCGCACCACCAACGCCTTGTAGAAACGATCGGCAGCCTGCGGATCGCGATCCTTCAGCCACCCGCCCACGACACAAAAACGCCGCGCCGTCTCTTCGTCGTGCTCGGGCATCAACGCAAGCGCCTCCCACGCGATATCCGCCGCCGTGTATCGGTAATGCCAGCGCTGTTCGGTCGCCACGACGTGACGGCGAAGCCGCGCCTTCTCATGCTCGCTCGGCCGCGTGAGGGTCTGCTCGTGAAACACGCGGTCGCGCCGCATCCGACTCGTCGCGCGAAGCTCGTAGTTGCCGCCGAACACGAACCAGTCGGGCTCCGCCTCGGTCCCGAACAACGCCATGCCGCGCTCACGGGCGATGGTCGAAGCCCGCCAGAGGGACTCGCCTCGCTGCCCGCGATCCCGCTGCGGATTGCGACCGCGCTGCATCTCCTGGGCGAACGCGGCGAGCCATTTGCGCTGCGGGTTTGGAAGAAACTCGCGCGCGTCATCATGCCGGCCGAGGCGCGCCAACCGGCGCCCGCATAGATTTGCGAGATCACGCGAGACGCCCGGATCGGCGGCCACGCGCACCCACCGCGCGCGAACAAACCGCACGAGCTCCTCCGGCGTCAATACCCGCTCGGCCACATACGCCGCATCGAGCCAATGCCCGCCGCTCAACAGCAGCGCCAACGACTCGGCGTATTGGCGGCGCGCAAGATGCAACAAACCGAGATCGCCGGAGACGCTTGCGTAGTCGACGATCCCTTCGAGTTTTTCCCACCGGTCGTGCTCCGGAAAGCGGCGCGCAAGAAGGTGCAACAACCGCGCGCCCTTGGCCGCGTTGCCCGCCCGCAGCGCGAGCTTGGCGCGCAGCCAAATGGTCAGCGAGGCGTCGGCGGGCGCGCGCGCCAGCCAACGTGCGGTAAGTTGAATCTCGCCGGCCTGATAGGCCACAAGCGCGACGCGATCCGCCGACGCCACGCTCCGCCCACGCGTCCGCTCAAGCGCTGAGAGCCACTGTGTCCGTGCGTCGGCCGGCCGCGCGGGAACCGAGCGGTCGAACGAGCGTCCGCGATGCGACGACAGCAGCGACGCCGTGACGAGATCCCTCGCCGGCGTGGCACGCGCAACGCGGATCAGGGCCTCGCCGCCCTCGTCCAGGGCGAACGCGATCGAGGTGCGCAGGGACGGAAGCGCGGTGGGCGCTCCCGCGCGCCAGTGTTCGAAGTAGAGCGCGAGGGCTTCCGCGTAACGACGCCTTCCCAACTCCACCTGCGCCTCCCGTCCGATCGCAGCGGCCGCCAATCCCAGCGGATCCGCCGCGCCACCGCGCGCGAGTTCGCGCACCCGGCGAAACGCGGCCACCGCGCGGTCCGGATCCTCCCGCGCCAACAAACGTCCGAGCATGAACGCCGCCCAGACGGAACGGTGCGCGCGCTGCGGCGCCGGCAATAGCAGCAGTTTCTCGAAGTGGCGCCGGGCGTCGCCGCGAGCGCACCGGTAGTACGCGGCGGCGCCGCGCAGATAGAAATCGAACTCCGCCGGCAACCCCGCCGGCACGACCATCACCGGCGGCTCGTCATCGGGAGCGACGTCCTGCCCCTTGCGCGCACGCACGAACTCCAGCGAGCTGGCATACCGCCCCATCGCAATGCGCAGATTGCGCACGCGTGCGACGAGCGCATCCGACTCCGCACCACGCGGCAGCGCCGCGGCGAGTTGATCGACGGCGATTTCGGCCGTGTCCCACGCCGGATGATCCTCCGCGTGCACGTGCTCGAACTCCGCCGGTTCCGGCATCCGTTTCGCTATGCGCGCCACCTCGCGCTCGAACGCGGCAAAAGGCGCCGGAAACAGCGAGGCATCCCCGTCGGGCAGCAAACGGTTCGGGAAGTACGGCCCGCACGGCCAAACGGCGGCGGCGCACAGAAAGAGGCTACTGAGCAAGCGGCGCAACGCTCACCTCCATCGTCTCCACGCCGCTCAAGCGCAGCCAACCCAATGCGCGCCGCTCACCCGGACCGACGCGCTCGAACACGTGCCGCTCACGCGCGCGCAGCAACGCGCGTCCCGCGCCCCGTTCGGCGAGGCCGTCCTCTTCGATGAACTCGAACCCGCCGAGCGCGTCCGCCGCGATCAGCGCTCCGTCGCCCCAGGACAACGAAACCTCGACGTAGGTGTGCGCGTCGGCGTCGCCGCTGTTCACCAGCGTGACTTGCCAGAGTCCGTCGCGATCCCGCGCCGCGTTTACCGCAAGCCGCGCCGCCGGGAGTTCGCCGCGCAACACGGCGCTCATGGTCGGCCACTTCCAGTTGTACCGCTCCCGATCCACCGGCAGCCGGTACCAGATCACGCCACGCATCGCCGCGGGCCGGTCGGCGCGCCAGGATGCGACCAGCGCCGACATGGCTGCGGGATCCGATTCGATCCTGCGCACGCGGGTGCCGGCCGGCCAATGGCGCCCCGGCCCCTCCGCCTGCAATCCGAGCAGCCGACCGTTTCCATCGAAACCGGCGAGATAGCCATAGGTCGGGAGCGCCACGCGAAACGGCCGCTTGATACGCGCGGCGCGCTCGACAAAACGGCGCGCGGCGTCGGGATCACAGATCCGGAACCGTTCGCCGGGCCCGGGTGCCTCGACGGAGTGCACCTGAAGCACGAATCCGTCGCATGCGTGCGCGAGGCGCCGAAACGCGCGGTGGTCCAACCAACTCGGCAGCGCGGTGATCACGAGCGGGATCGGCGCCACCGCCGCGCGTAGCTGCAGAACGAGCTCCCGGTACTCGTCGAGACGGCCGGACGGGCAGTCGAAATCGATCTGGAGCTCGCTCGGACCGGCGGCGGCCAACTCCCTCGCGACCGCAGCGAGCGCCGCCGTCTCCGCCGAAAGCGAACGCCGCGTCGGCCCGACCCGCAGCGCGACCCCGGCTCCGCGCGGGAGTTCGTGTGCCACGCGAATCATGCTGCGGCGGTCGCCCGCATAGGAGACTTCGGCGCCCAAAACCACCAGACGCGAGAACGCCGGACCACGTCGTTTCACCGCGGCGCGCACCTCGGGCGACCAATCGCGCTGCCAGACATAGGCGTCGTGCGGGAAATCGCCGTGGGCGCGCTCGATCGCGGGCCGGGCGTCGAAGACGGCGAGCAGCAGCCCGAAGGGCAGGCAGAGAACCAGGCCGAAGAGCCGGTTCGGAGACAGTCTGTTCAATTCACGTTCCGCGGGCAGTGCGGATCGATGCGGTGGCGGTAGCGCCATCCTATCGCGAGATGGCGACCGTGCGCACGCCCGCGGAACACTACACCGGCGCTACTGCGCCGCGGGCCCCTCGAGGAACGGCTCCGAGAAGATCTCAATCGCCTTCCGTTTGCCGTCCGCCATCGTGCTCGCGTTCAGGTGGTGCCGGATGATTCCGGTCATGAACGGATGCACGCTGATGTCGACGGTCTCGCCCGGCTTCAGGATGTACTGCCCGAGTCCGGTGCCGCACCAGCCGCCGCCGGACTGGGCCCAACCGCGGCGCGGATTCCAGCGCTGCGTGTTGACGATGCCGGAGACGACGACGCCGGGCTCCGGCTGCTTGCCGCCGTTGACGTAAGCGCTGAAGATGATCTGGTGGTTGAGCGTGTTCTTCAGCCGCGCGATGCGGGTGCCCTGCTTGGTGGTCCGCAGTTCGAGCTTCAGCTTCGCGTCGGTCTGGGTTTTCTGCTTCGCGCCTTCCAACGTCGCGGTGATGACCTCGAACTCGACGGTCTTCGACCGGATCTGTTTCACCTCGAAGTAGATCGAGTACTTGCCCGCGGGGAGGCGCCCGAACATCTTCTCCATGAAGAGATGGCAGCTGCCGAGATTGCCGCCCCCCACCCGGGTCTCGCCGGTGGCCCATGCGATGGGCATCGTCTTGCGGCGATCCTTGTTGTTTTCGCGGCCGCCACGTAGGACGACGACGAGATCGCCGCTGCGCGCGAACTCACGGCCGGGCGCTTTCTTGCCTTCGCGACGAAGCGTCCCGTAAATCGAGATCTGGTCGTAGACGGTGTACTCGCGCGCCATGGTGAACACCCAGCGCATGCCGTCCTGGAGCTCGCCGAGATGCTGGCTGGCTCGCGACGGATCCTGCTGCGGCGGCAGAAGTTCGCACGTGATCCCGTCCTCGGCGTGGGCGGAAACCGAGAGGAGCAGGCAGACGGAGGCGGCGGTGAGGGTGGTCTTCATGATGTTCATAGCGGTCCCATAGACGTAATCGGTTCCTCGGCGGTTCCCGATCGATGGGGCATCACGACACGACTTTTACGATTTCCCGAATGTGTCCCGGTCCGGTACGGCAGCAGCCGCCCAGGATCGAGGCGCCCGCGGCCCGCCAATCCTGCGCGAGACTGGCGAAATCCGCCGCGGAGTCCGGGCCGGAGGCGCCCTTCCAGGATTTGGCGGCCACGTCGTAGTCCTCGCCCGAGTTCGGGTAGGCCAAGAGCGGGCGATCCGTCACGCTGCGGGCGGCGGCGAGCAGCGAGGCCACATGCTGCGGCGCGGTGCAGTTGACGCCGACAGCGGCGACGCGCTCGACGGATTCGAGATGAGAGACGCAGTCGGCGATCGGCGTGCCGTCGCGCAGGCCCTCGCCGTCGGCGCAACTGAAACTGAACCACGCCCAGACATCCGGTGTCTCTTGAAGCAGCCGCGCGAGGGCGCGCACCTCGGGAAAAGACGGGATCGTTTCGCACGCGATCAGATCGGCGCCGGCCGAGGCGAGGATGCGCCAGCGCGGCGCGTGCCATCGGCGGATGGTGTCCTCGCTCATGCCGGGGTAGACCCCGGTGTACTCCGAACCGTCGGCGAGGCCGGCGCCGTAGGGACCGATGCTGGCCGCGACGAGGGCGTCGGGTTTGCGCGCCGCACACGCAGCGCGGGCCAACGCCACCGAGCGCTTGAGCGCCAGCATCGCATCGATGTCGTCGAGGCCGCGCGCGCGCAAGCCCTCGAGCGTGGCCTGGTAGCTCGACGTGATGACGCAATCGGAGCCCGCGTCGAGATAGGCCTCGTGCACCTCGCGGATCGCGTCTGGCGCGTCGATCAGGAGGTCCGCCGACCAGAGGTGCCCGGAGAGATCGTGGCCGCGCGCTTCGAGTTCGGTGGCGAGGCCTCCGTCGAGCAACAGCACACCCGAATGGGGCATCCGCGCCAAAAGCGGGTTCATGCGCGACAGAGTAGCGAACCGCACGCGCCGCGATCGGTTTTAGACGGCGTGCTCAGGATTTGTCATGTACTTCCGATTGGTGATCTCTGCCCGACATCCCGACTCGCATCGGTATCAGGGGATCTTCGTGGCCGCGTACGCGTTGGCCCGCAGCGATGACATCGAGGAGTACGAACGCGACCGGATCTACGAGCCACTGGAGTGGTTCGGCGAGCACTTGATCGCGCCAATCTGGGTCTCCGACCGCGCGATCTTCTGGTTTCGGCCCGATGCCCGGGAATGCGTGCGGCGCGTGTGGGACCTAGCGGTCGAACTGAAAGGGCACGGCCGCCCGATCCGCGCCCTGCACTGCCCGAACCCAGGCCGAATCGAGTACGAGGACGAGCACCAGATCGCGGCGATCCCCCACCGCCACGTGCGGTGCT
>JAZFYD010000186.1:0-5956 GCA_036443405.1 Planctomycetota bacterium | reverse complement strand
GGGGATCGCATCCGATCATCGATTTCCTCCTCGAGGCCGAAGCGGGCGCCACCAGCGAACCGATCAAGCGGTCCGGCGGCGGGTACCGCGTGGCGCATCTGATCGAGATCAAGAAGATGGCGCCGCGCGACCTCAAGGATCCTCAGGTTTTCGGGTACTACCGGGCGACGATCGAGAAGCTAAAGCGTGAACGGGTTAAGGCCCGTCTGCTGCTCCGGGCGCTCGATGCGACGACGATCTCCCCCGACCGGGTACGCGCGGATCTGCGCCGGTCGATCCTCTCGGATCTCGAGACGGCCCAGACGGGGCTCAAGGCTCTCGGACTGGGTTAGGGTCTGTCTGAAAACTCCTCCTGGCTTCGATCGGCTGGGAGTACCGCCGGCCCAACGGCTGACGCCGTTGATGCGTCGCGTCAGGTGTCGTTCGCCTCCTCGCGGTAGCTTTCCATGGATACGGCGTCGTCGGCGAACGACGCCTGACGAACCTCCCAGCTCGATCTCGGGCCGACGGAGGACTTCTCGGACAGACCCTAGGCTCCGTCTGAGAAAACCCCTGGCTTCGGTCGGCTGGCTAGGCCCGTCAGCCGCCGTTCGCACGGTCTGGGCGGCGGCCGACCCGGAGTTTTCCCGTGTATCTCGTAACGGATTGACGGAAAAGGGGTTACGGCCCCGACCGAGGATTCAAATCCGCCGTCGAACCCTTTTGCCTCACGGTCGTTCATACATACAATGTCCCGGTTCCCCGGCAGAGGTCTCGCGGCCTGCGTCCGGTGAGCTGAAAGCTCGAAGAATCCGAAGAGTCGATTCATTCCCAGAGGAAATCCATGCGTTGGATCAGTGATCACAGTATTGAAGACGGCGGTTTCAACGAGGCCATTCAAGGACTCGTCAAGAACTCCCCGTGGTGGATGATCTCGTTCGCGCTGCACGGCGTGGGTCTTTTCATCCTGTATCTCATCCCGTTCTCGGTCATCCAGATCAACCACGACCTGAACCTCGAGTCGGCCCTTCAGAAGGATCAGGACGATCCCGACGAGGAGGAGATCGAGGAGCCGGAACCCGAGATCCCCGAAGAGGAGATCCAGGAACAGCCGATCCTCACCGAGGAAGAGGCCGATCACAACGAGACGGACAACGACTCGGACTTCGAGGAGACGATGGGTGACGACGGCATGTCCGACGCGCCTTTCAGCGGTCCCTCGACCAACTCCGCGATCGGTCTCGGTGGTGGTGCGGGTGGTGGACGTCGCGGACGCGGCGGCCGTCGCAACCTGCGCGCCGGCGGCGGCACGGGCATGACGCAAAACGCCGTCGAACTCGGCCTCAAGTGGCTTGCGGATCACCAGGATATCGAGACCTCCGGCGCATGGGACTGCGACGACTTCCCGAAGCACGATCCCGCCGACGACAAGTGCACCGGCCCCGGCAAGGCGCACTACGATCCCGGCGTGACGGGCATGGCGCTGCTCGCGTTCCTAGGTGCGGGTTACACCGACCGCGGCAGTGAGCGCGAGAACCAGTACGCCAAGAACGTGCGTCAGGGCTTGCGCTACCTGATCACGATGCAGGACGACGAAGGCTGCTTCGGCCCGCGCTCGAGCCAGCACTTCATCTACAACCACACCATCGCGACCCTGGCCATGTCCGAGGCCTACTGGATGACGCGCAACCCGCGTTACAAGAAGCCCGCGCAGGAAGGTCTGAACTTCATCGCGATGGCGCGCAACCCGTACCTCGCGTGGCGCTACGACCCGCGCGGCGGCGAGAACGACACCTCCGTCACCGGCTGGTGCGTCATGGCGCTCAAGTCGGGCAAGTTCGGCGGCCTCGACATCGACCCCGATGCGTTCGAGGGTGCGCGGCAGTGGGTGGACAAGATGACCGACCCCGAGTTCGGCCAGGTCGGTTACCTCCAGGCCGGCGGTGCCGCGGCGCGGCCCGAGGGCTTGCAGGACAAGTTCCCTGCGGAGAAGTCGCAGGCGATGACTGCGGTGGGCATGCTGACCCGCATCTTCCTGGGCGAAGACCCGAAGACCAGCGAGATGATCAAGAAGGGCGCGGCCCTCTGCCTCGAGGTTCCGCCGACGTGGAACACCGAGGACGGCTCGATCGACATGTACTACTGGTACTACGCCACCCTGGCGATGTTCCAGACCGGCGGTGCGACCTGGAAGAAGTGGAACGAGTCGATGAAGGAAGCCATCGTCAAGCACCAGCACCCGCGCAACAGCGGGAGCAAGACCGGGTCCTGGGATCCGATCGGTCCGTGGGGCCCTGATGGCGGCCGCGTCTACTCGACCTCCGCGATGGTCATGTGCCTCGAGGTGTATTACCGCTACGACCGCGTGTTCGGAGTGAGGTAAGTTCTGCTGGCCCAACGCCTGACGGCGTTGGAGCGATTGAATTCGACATACAGGTGGCTCCCCGGAAGGGGGGCCGCCTTTTTTCGTGGGCGGACGGCGTGCCGTTACACTCCCCGCCTATGGCCATCGCACGTAACGTCGCCGCCGCCTTGGAGCGGGCTTCCTGGATCCGACGCATGTTCGAGGCCGCGATCTCTCTTCGCGCCGAAAGGGGCGCGGACGCGGTCGCGGATCTGAGTCTCGGCAATCCGATCAACGATCCGCCGGCGGAGTTCTTCGAGGGGTTGCGCGAGGAAGCTGAGGCCGGCCCGACCCGACCGCACCGCTACATGACGAACGCCGGTTATCCCGACGTGCGCGAAGCGGTCGCCCAGCATCTCGGCGGGCGTTCCGGGCTGCCGTACGAGGCGAGCGACATCTGCTTGACCGTCGGCGCGGCCGGTGCGCTCAACGTGATCCTGCGCACGCTGCTCGACCCGGGCGACGAGGTGGTCCTGATCGATCCGGCGTTTGTCGAGTACCCGTTTTATGTCGAGAACTTCGGCGGTCATGTGTGCCGCGTGCCGACGACGCCCGACTTCTTTCCCGATGTCGAGCGCATCGCGGATGCCTGCACTGCGAACACCCGCGCGGTCATCATCAACGCGCCGAACAACCCGACGGGCCGCATCTACCCCGAGCGCATCTATCAGGATCTCGGGCGCGCCCTCGCCGGCCGCTCCGCCGCGCTGAGCCGCCCAGTGACGCTGATCGTTGATGATCCCTACTTCGATCTCTACTACACCGAGGCGCCGCCGCCGGAGCCGACGAAGTGGTACGACCAGACGATCTACGTCACGAGCCTCAGTAAGAGCGCCGGGCTCGCGGGCGAGCGCATCGGGTATCTCGCCATCCATCCGGGCCACGCGGATCGTGAGGCGCTCTCCGCCGCGATGCCGTTCGCGATGCGTTCGATCGGACAGGTCAACGCGCCGGCCTTGCTCCAGCGGCTGCTACCGCGCCTGCTCATGCGCGATACGTCGGATATCCGCGCGTTCTACGGCGAGCGGCGCGAAAAGGTCGTGGCCTCGCTCGAGGCGGGCGGGTTCGAGACAACGCCCCTCGAGGGCGGTTTCTACGCGTTCCCGAAGTCGCCGGACGCCGACGACTTGGTGTTTTGCCGTCGCATGCTCGATCGCGGACTGGTCATCGTGCCCGGCACCGCGTTCGGCTCCCCAGGGCATTTTCGACTGAGCTACGCGGTCGAGATGGACGTGCTCGACCGCGGGCTCCGTATGCTCGTCGAGTAGGCGCCCGGCATCGCGCGAGGCGCCGCAGGCGGGCGAGTTCGGTGCCTACGGTCCCGAAAAGCGGTCTGGTACCATTCCGCCGCCATGAGGAAATTCGAGCGTGTCTGCGTCCTGGGCGGCGCCGGACTGGTCGGCTACCAGGTGTGCCGTCGCGTCCTTCGCGAAGCCATGGCGGGCGAGCTCGCCGTTGTCTCGCTGTTTCGCGAGGAAGTCCAGGATGCGCTCACCCGATTGCGGGAGGAGTTTCCCGACGCGACCATTATCGGGCGATACGGCAACGTGTTCTCCCGTGGTTCGTTGGCGGACGCGGAGACCGAAACCACGCCGCCGTATTTCGACCGCGGCGACGCGGGACGCCGCCGCCAGCTTCTCGCCGACATCTACGAGAGCTTCGAGGATGCGCGCGCGGCCTCGGCGATGGTCGCGTTCCTGGACGAGTTCAAACCGTCCGCAGTGGTGGACTGCATCAACACCGCGACGGCGATTTCCTATCAGGACGTGCCGTCGACCGCGAAGCGCATCATGGCCGGGCTCGGATTGCGCGGCGCCGACCGCGCGGAGTCGCCCGAGCATCTGAACGCGGACATGGAGGCGCTGCTGGTCTCCATCGAGGTGCCGCAGCTCATCCTGCACGTGCGTTTGCTGCACGCGGCGATGCGGGACGCGGGCTCCGAGGTCTACCTGAAGGTCGGAACCACGGGCACCGGTGGCATGGGGCTCAACATCCCCTACACACACGGCGAGGACAAGCCGAGCCCGACGCTGATGGCCAAGACCGCGGTGGCGTTCGCACACACCGGACTTTTGTTCCTGGCGTCCCGCACCGACAACGGGCCGGTCGTGAAGGAACTGAAACCCGCCGCGATGATCGGCTACCGCGAGGTCGCCGTGCGCGAGGTGCCGGGTCACGTGTGGGAGCGATCGGGTGATCGCTTCGAGAAAAAGAAGGCGTCGGAGCGGCCGCTGTTCGAGGCGCAGCGCGCGAGCCTGTCCGAACCGCTGGACGCGACGCCGGACAGCTCGAAGTTCAAACGGCGCACGGATGAGTCAGGCGCCGAGCGTTCCATCCGCATCGCGTGCGTGAACACGGGCGAGAACGGTTGGTTCGCGCACGGTGAGTTCGAGGCGATCACCGCGCTCGGTCAGATGGAGATGATCACACCCGAAGAGATCGCGCAGGCGGCGGTGTTGGAACTCGACGGCCGGCCGACCGGTCGCGACGTTCTCGCTGCCATCGATTCGACGATCTCGGCGCCGACCTACAAGGGCGGGTTGGTGCGTCAGGTCGCGGTGGACCGCCTGCGGCTGCTCGAGCCGGATGCGATGCCGTCCGTGGCGTTGGGTGACCTCGGTCCCCCGCAGCTCTCGAAGTATCTCTTTGAGCTCTACCTGTTCCGGGCGGCGTTCGAGACGCTGGAGGCGACCGCGACCCGGTTGCGCGAAGAGAACGCCGGCGCAAGCCTCGAGGAAACGCTCGAGAGCCTGCCCGACCTGCGGGACGCCATCGTCTCCGTCGGCATTCCGATTCTGCTTGCGGACGGCCTCACGATTCGCCGCGGACCCGAGGTGAAGATCCCCGGGTACGACCCGACCCGCACGGCAGCGGCCACGCTTACGCCGGACGAGATCGAGCGGTACGCGCGCAAGGGCTGGGTGGATCTGCGCGCGGAGCATCTCCTTCGTTGGGCGGATCGGATCGATCGCCTGCTCGCCGGACGCCGTGGCGGCTCCGCGGGCGCGTCGGACCACATGAGCTACGAGACGTACGGCCGGGACGACTTCCGGATCGGCGAGGTCGTGGCCTGGGTGTTCGCCAACGACGCCGAGTACCGCGGCTTCCGCATGAAGTAGTTAGGGTGCGCGTCGAGCAGCGCGCGATCGTCCTGCAAGTGGTGCTCGAAAAACCCGCCTAGCCACCTGTTTACGCCCCCAAACGAGACGCGCGGTGCGCTGCGACTCTCAGGTTTCGTCACGGGATACCGAGGATTCACCAGCACGGTGCATCAACACCGTGCTTCGAGGTGACTTCCATGCGAACTTTCATTGCAGTGCTCGCGATGGCCGCGCTCGCGCTTCCGGGCTGCCGCACGCGCAAGGTCGTGGTCGTGCATGAGCATGAGCCCGTCCACCGCAAACCGGACGTGGTGGTGCACAAACGCGACGTGCGCCGGCCCGTCGTCGTCGTCGTCCACAAACACCCCGGCACGCGAAAACCCAATGTGGTCGTCGTTCGCCACGCGCCGCCGCCTCCGCCCAAGGTCGTTCTGGTCAAGGGTGGCAAACGCAACAAAGGGACGGTATGGGT
>JAZFYD010000185.1:0-6637 GCA_036443405.1 Planctomycetota bacterium | reverse complement strand
GTCCGCGCCTGCCGGTGCGATTCACCCAACCTAGCGCGTCTCTTTTGCAACCCAATGAGGGGTTTTGCCAGGGGGTTTTGCATGCCGCCCATGGGGTGGGGAAAACAGGCAAAAGGTCACCATATCGTGCAGTTTTTGGGGGCCTGATACGCAAGAAACCTGGCGCGTCTGAACGGCCTATTTCGCGGCCCGTTTGCATCGACGAAACAAGCGGTTTGAGGCGCGCGGTTACGCCGCACACGCGCCCCGCCAGGCGCGCCGAGCGCAACCGGAACGGGTGCGCGAACACGTCGACGATGCGCGCCCAAGTCCCGCACCTGGCGCCGTCGTGGCACGTCGCCGCGATCATCTCCATCACGCGAACGCTGGCGCGAAAGTGCTCCCAAAACTGAGCACTCAACCGGCCCCGAGGCCCCTTGCCATAGGTCGGCGTGGATGGCTGCATGTGTTCATGCAAACCACCGATACCAACACCACCACCACCACCCTCTTCTGGTCCGAGCGCGGCCACATCACCTGCGCCAAACACGCGCCGGTTCGCAACTCCGACACCTGGCGCTGGGAGCGGTGGCAACCGATCCCCGCCGAGGCGCTGGCGCTGCCCGAAGGCGACAACCTGCGCTGCGAATCCTGCGGCCAAAAGGCGCGTCGTGGATAAGGTCGTCGGCTACGCGCGCGTCTCGACAATCGAGCAAGCCGAGACGGGAGTCAGCCTCGACGCGCAACGCCACCGCTTGCAGGCGTATTGCCACGCACACGCGCTCACCTTGGTCCGCGTCGAAACGGACGCGGGGCTGTCCGCTCGTCGCACCGGCAATCGGCCCGCTCTTCAACGGGCGCTACTTTCGCTCAAACGGGGCGAGGCAACGGGACTTGTGGCGGTGAAATTGGATCGGTTGTCGCGAACAACCTCCGACGTACTCGATCTAGTCGCCCGTGCCGAACGGGAGCATTGGGCGTTGCATTCAATCGACGAGCGGCTGGACACCTCATCGCCGGCGGGACGTTTCGTCGTAACCTTGCTCGCGGCGATGGCGCAACTTGAAAGGGAACAGGCCGCCGAAAGAACGAAATCCGCGATGGCGGAGCTTCGGCGCCAGGGGAAACGGATCTCGGGAAAACCGCCGTTTGGGTTTCGGTTCGAGGATGGACGCGTCGTTGAGGTTGCGGCGGAGCAGACGATTCTTCAGCGGATTCGCGATCTGCAAGGCGAGGGGAAGAAGTGCTTTGCGATCGCGACTGCGCTCAACCGGGAGGGGACTCTCAACCCGCGGACCGGGCGGGAGTGGTTTTTTGGGACGGTGCGGTCGGTGATGCGGACGGCCGCATCACCTGCTCTGGGGCGAAGCTGAAGGCGGGAGCGCCGCCCGCGGCCGGAATTGGAGCCCGTGCCGTAACCTTCACTTCCGGCGAAAGAGCCAGACGAAGCCTGTCTTCTCCTCCCGCACGAACGCTTTTCGTTCGGCTTCGAGCTTCCGGTAGTTCTCCTGCCACTTCTTCATGGCCGCAGCGTCACCATTCTGCGGGTAAGCCCCCATGTGCACCTGCTGCTTCTTCTTCCACTTCACATCCTTCGCCCGAGCCGTGGCCGCGTCAACACCGGATGCCACGTAGTAGAGCGTGACCGAGTCGCCGAGGAGAAGGTCGAGCTTCCCGTTGCCGTCAATGTCGGCGGCCCAAACGCGCGTGTCGCGCGCGGGCGCGACGTAGTGGGCGTCGCCGAGCTGCTGTGCACCGGCGGCGGGTACCGCGGGCGGCACCAGCATCTGCCGCGGACCGAACTTGGGCGCGGTCTTCGTACCCACGTTGGCGAAAAGGAAAGCCCCGCCTGCGCTGGAGCCGCTGAGGAGGTCGAGGTCGCCGTCCCCGTCCCAATCGACCAAGTAGGGGTCGCTGTGGTATTCGACCGCCAAGGCGCTGCCGTCCGCCTCAAGCCAAGTCGCTTGCGGGCGGAACTTGCCCGCGCCCTCCCCCTGGAAGAAGCCGAAGGTGCCGCGGAAGTTGCCTACAACGAGGTCGAGCTTCCCGTCGCCGTTGAGGTCGCACGCGAAGGGGCGTGTGCAGATATTATCGATAATGTTCCGCCGCTCCTCTCCGGCCGGAAGGGTGAGGGGCTCGCCGTCGGTCCCGGCGAGGGGCCGTGGCTTCTGAAACGTCCCGTCGGGATTCCCGGAGAGCACATGGAAGAGCCCTGCCATGTCGCTAATTCGCCGCGAGTAGGAGCCGGAAAGGATGTCGAGCTTGCCGTCGCCGTTGACGTCCACGAACTGTGGCGTCGACGACGTGCATCACCACACGCCCGGCACCTGCGCGATCCCACCCCCGGCCAGGAGCCACTTCCCTTCCGCCAACTTGCCACGGCCGAGGCCACGGTAGACGTTGATCCTGCCCTCATGGAACTGGCCGACCACGAGGTCCGGCTCGCCGTCCCCGTCTACGTCGTACCAACACGGCGCGGCGTAGCCGGGAGCCTCGACCTGGACGAATCGGTCGGCCGCCTTCATGCGCTCGGGTGCCTCGAAGATGGGTGCCTCGGGAGCGAACAAGAGGCTGAAGATCAACGACGTAAACATTGGCACCTCCCGCGCTGCATGGCAGCGCTGGAATTCGATGATAACGCTGTCGTCCGCGCCGGAGCCGAGGAATCCACATCGCGAGGGCGACGCAGCACGCCTGCGACAGCGAGGCCGAATTGGATCAAGCGCCGCCAGAACTCAAGCGCCCGGGAGCGCGAGCCCGTTCCGGCGGCACGCCGGCGGAAAAAAGGCGCAACGATTCCCCGACGTGGCCGCATTCGCGAAGGACGGTCCCGATGACGACCGCTTCACCGTTGATGTCGTGTCCCCGCGAGGTAGCTGATGACGTGGAGGTACCAATGCCATGGCCAGAAGTCGATTCGGCACAGTCCGCGAGATCCCCCACCGCGAAAATTGGTGGTGCGTTTTCCGAAAGGGCATCGGGCGCAAGCCTGACGGCTCGCGGAAATATCGATTCATCACGCGCTTTGGAGGGCGGACCAAGCTCGCGGGTGAGAGGCTCTGCAGTCGTGTTTGGGTTCTTCTTCAGGACGCGTGGGAACTCGACTCGGCAATCGCGCACGTTTGGGACGAGCCGATACCCGGCACGTCGCGAACGACTTTCGCTTCGCTGATCGAGCTCTACTTCAAGGACATCGAAGCTGAGGGGTTGAAGAAGAAGCGCACGATCAAAGGGGACAAGTACCGCGCAGCCGTTCTTGAGAACGCACCGTGGGCTTCGCTCGACATCGGCAGCTTTGGAAAACCGGAGCTGCGCGCCTGGGTGAACGTGCGATTGAAAGACGGCACCGCGGGCGGAACGGTCAATAACGATTTGTCTTTGGCCAGCGCGATCATCCACCACGCGAAAGACCGCGGCTGGGTCGAGGACGACGATTGGGATCCGTTCTCGCGCTGCCGCATCGCGCACGTAAGGCGCAAGGAGACGATTGCGCTAGAGATCGCGGAATACAACCATCTCATGAACGCCATCCAACGCGTCTGCCCCGACGCCTACCCCATCTTCTTGGCGGCGGGCCAATCCGGTTGGCGCGCTGGCGACCTGACGGACCTTACGTGGGGCGACATTCACTGGCCGAAGCTCGGCCCCGTCTACATGGAGGTGCGTTCCGCCGACGAGAAGATCGGCATGAGCAAGCGTGCCTACCTCACGCCGCAGCTACGCGAGGTGCTTGGTGGCGACAGCAAGATTCGCCATCTCCCCCACTCGCTGGTGTTCCATCGCAAACGAAGAAAGCCGTGGGACGCGCAGTCGCTTGGGCGGCGACTTCGCAAGGCACTCGCGAGTTGCACGAACGAGGAGATCCCCGCGGCGAAGAAGGAGTTGATGACGTTCCACTCGTTGCGGCACACGGCGCGATCGATCCTGCGGGATCTTGGGTTCGACGCGTTCGCGATTTCTGCGCAGGTTGGCCACAAAACGGTCGATATGGCCGCACACTACACGCACACGAGGCCGGAGGAGCTTGAGCGGATGGCGGAGGCGGTCGGGCGCGCGACGGGGCCAAAGGACGCAAACGCGGCGCGCGCCAAGACGAGCTGATGGCTCTGCTGCCCACAGGCAACACACATCCACATTCGTGTTGCGTTCGCTGAGAGGTTCGTGCCGCGGTTCGCACAGCGCAAGACCCACGAGGGGCGCCGAGCGGGCCCCAGGCGCGTCGCCACCGTGGTCAGCGCCCGCGCATCATGTCTAACAGCAGAACAACATCAAATGCGCCGAACGTCATCCTGACGCGCAGCCCTATTTCAATTCCCAGGCAATCTCGTGTTCCTCGCGGTCCTGCCACTCTTCGATGGGGACGGCCGCCTCGATGCGGGCGGTGCCATCCTCATGGCGTTCATAGCGAAGCAGCTTGTCGGTGAACGGGTCCAACGGACTGCCGGTCAGGTCGGCGGGAAAATGGCCGGTATTCTTGCGACTGATCAACGCATCAAGTCCTGCGCGTGTGATGGCGACGTGGGCCCGGACATCCCGTAGCCACGCGCCGAAAGTCACAACGTTTGGCGTCGCCACGCTCGCAAAAACGTACGGCAGCCCGCGCTTCACCCGGGCACGACTTTCGAGATCGGACAGATCCTCAGTGGCCAGCAGTTCCGTGATGTATTCGAAGTCTTCAATCAGATAGATCCCGTCGCGGATCGCGAACGGACGCATCACCCACGTCGATGCGAACCAACCCATCACTTTGCGTGAGGAACGGACCTCGTCCGGAGTTTCGTTCAATACATTGTCGAATGACATGCGCTCCAAGAACGGGATGGGACTCCCGCCTCGGATCCATGCGCGGCTCAAGGACAGTGATAGTGCTAGATCGCAGCGCAGAGCCGTCGTCAAAGGCTCGCGATCGAGGGCAAGCGCGATGTACGGGTCAAAGCGGGTTCGCGCTGCCGCCGGATCAAAGGCATCTGCGGTCGAGATTTTGCGGAGTACCTGCATTGCCGTGACGTTGCGGCCAACTCGCTGCCAAAACAGAGAGGTGCACGCCGGCGGCGTGTGATTGGCGATTCGGAAAATCGTCTCAACGCATCGGGTCGCCTCCTGCACCTCACCCTCCTGGGCCTTCTTTTCCGCATATTCCTCCAACAGGAACGAGAAATCGTGCGACCACGAGCCGAACTCGATCTCCGCGTCGATCCCCTTCGTCCAGTCGATGTCCAACACGCACGACGGCCTAGCGGCCGCTTCGTGCAGCAGCGCGACCACACCCGATTTGGATTCCAACCACCGTGCCGCTTCTTCGAGTTCACCCGGGTAGAGTTCGTCGCCATACCTCTTGGATTCAAGCCCGCAGGGAAACTCCCCGATCATTGGGGCGGCTTTGGCGTAGAGCACCGCCGCGTTGTTTTCGTCCAGTACCGGTTTCTCCATCAGGTCGGCCAGATCCGCCGGGTGTCCGGCATCGCGCAGCGCCTGGACGCGGCTTTCGAACTCGGCACGCAAGACCGCAGTCCAGATCAGCCAGCCGCATACCGGCAGCACCACAAGCAGCGCAAGGAGCCGCCACTTTCTCCGCCAAGCCCATCTCCACATGAAACCAGTGTAGCTGGGTCGCGGGACCGAACGGGGTAACCCTGTCGCCGTCGTTGATCTTCGGACGCATCGAATGACCCCGCGGCCGGATTCGCACCGTCTCGCCGCGCTAGAGCGCCTAACGTTTCAAGCGGCCCAGAACCCCGTCGCGCCGACGATGCGCCAGCCGAACAGGTACATCACGACGCTACGTTCGCCACCCGCGTTCAGACCGCCCGTGAGATATCCACGATCGACTTCGAGCGTGAAGAGACCCGGGCGCTCGAGGTTTTCGACACTAAGGATCGTTCCGTACATGCCCGTATCGCGATCCTTGACGAAGTTGTACTTGGGGTTTTCGTCTTCCGATTCGGGGTAATCAATGCCGCCGATCATGGCGTTCGAGCGAGGCTTGAATCTTGCGCCGGTCGCGCGTAGGCGACGGGACAATTCCTCGCCCGGATCCTGTCCGTCGACCGAAACGAAGTAGACGGTAGCCCGCGGCGTCTCAAGCCACTTCTGCAGCAGTAGCTCCGCGAGATCGTTCGGCACACGGTCCGGCGCAGGCGGGCGCAACAAAAACACGAGGCATGCGATCGTGGTGACAAAGGCTGCGCGGTACTTCAAGCGATGTGCTTCCTGCTTGCGTCGCCGGAGAGCGCGGTAGACGGTGACGGCGAGAACAGGAACGAGGATGACGAGGCCATGCCCGCTGCGGGACTCCCACAACAGCGCACCCGCAATCGCGAACCCGGGCCGAACGACGATCGCCTGAATCCAACTGTCCGACACTTCCCGTTTCCGCACGGCGGGAATCGTAGCACCGCCCGCGGCCACCGTTGAAACGCGCAAGCGTGCGAACGCACGTTACGAAGTGCGTGATGGTTGCTGTCGAAACGTTGCGCTAGAATCGCGCTCAAACAAAGGCCGCCACGCGCTTTCGGCGCTGTTGCTGGTGGAGATCCCAAACGGATCGACAACCAGGGGGTCGTTAGTTCAAGTCCAAACTCGGTCGGCACGGCGCGCCCAATCCCGTATCACCCCGCCCAATCCGTATCACCCCAGGTATCACCTAGCGGTGTCCCTT
>JAZFYD010000184.1:0-40606 GCA_036443405.1 Planctomycetota bacterium | reverse complement strand
ATCGACGGGTCCGATGAGCTGAAGATGCCCGCGGATTGGGACCACGAAATGAAGCGGCCCGCGGACTTTTGGCTGCGGCCGCGTGGGTACGAATACCTGAGTTACTTGCCCCCGGGTCGTCTCCACCAGTCGGTGATCGCGGGACAGCTCGAACTCACGCTGAGGCGCCTCACGAAAGTGACTCACTTCAACGTCGTGATGCTGGGCCGCACGAACAAGCTTGACGACGAGATCGTGACGAAACGCGGGCTAGTGGGCGTGAAGCGCGGCCGAGCCGCGTCGGCTGTGAAGCTCGTCGCGAAGTACACGAAGCACGCGGGTGCGCCGGACCTCGCCGGGCTGCGTTTCGCAATGGAGATCCAGCGGCGCATGTTGACCGCCAAGAAACGCAAGGGGCCGCTGCTCGACACCGTGTTCCTGCTCAGCGACGCCGGTTCGAGCTCCGGTAACTACGCACACCCGAAGTACGCACTGGAGGCGTTTGTCCGATACAACCGGACCTACCGGTGCGCTATCCCTGGCTCTCCGAGAGCCGTGGATAGCTTGTGGACAAGCGGCGCATTGGCTGGCCGCCGCGGTGTGATTCGCAACGGCTATCCGGGTCACGCGGTGCGCCACAAGCCGCGCAACGGGCGCGAACTCTGGCGTCCGCGCGCAAAAACAAAGGCCGCCCTCGTGGGCGGCCTTGGTGTGGCTCCTCGGGTAGGACTCGAACCTACTACCCAGCGGTTAACAGCCGCTTGCTCTACCAACTGAGCTACCGAGGATTGTTGTCGTGAGAATTACTGAGCGGTCTTTATACGCCAGTCTTTCGGCTAGGCAAGCCCAGGGCCACGGAGCGTTTCAGAGCAACGATCGCCTCGAATCCTCACGGCTGTCACCAGACTTTTTGGCCTGCCAACTGGGTGCGGTCCCGGAGCGTCGTTCAAGAAGAAGAATTACCACAGAGGCACAGAGGGAAATCAGAGGCGCACGGAGGCGTTCCTGCGCTGAACCGTGGCTGGCCGGGAGACTTCGAGGGAATGAATTTGGGGGGAAAGGCAAGCGCGTCTCGCGCGCTCCCCTTTTCTATTCCACTTGGTCCACGGCACGCTCGCTCGGGGACTGTGCGTTTTCGGAGCAACGCCTCCGTGCACCTCGGTTCGGACCTCTGTGCCTCTGTGGTAATTCTTCCTCTTCGATGGCGCCCGCCCGCGCAACTCAGCCGCCTAGGCCTATTCGTCGGAAGATTGCTCCGGAGCCTTCGCCCCGATCGGTTCCGGCGGCAGCCGTTTGCCCATGGTGAAGCGCAGGATCGCCGCGAGTTCGGCCTTCAGATCCGTGCGCGCCACGACGCGGTCGATGAAACCACGCTCCAGAAGGAACTCGGAGCGCTGGAATCCCTCGGGCAGCTGTGTCCCGATCGTGGTTTGGATCACGCGCGGACCGGCGAACCCGATCAGCGCCTTCGGCTCCGCGATGATGACGTCGCCAAGCGCCGCGAACGACGCGATGACGCCGCCTGTGCACGGGTCCGCCAACACACTGATGTAGGGCAAACCGGCTTCGCCCATGCGGGCAATCGCGGCGCTGGTCTTGGCCATCTGCATGAGGGAGAGCGCCCCCTCCTGCATCCGTGCCCCACCGGACGTCGAAACGACGATGTACGGCAACTCGTTGTCGAGCGCGTGCTCGGCGCCCATCGTGATGCGCTCACCCACCACGACGCCCATCGAACCGCCGACAAACGAGAAATCGAAACAACCGAACACCAGATCGATGCCGTCGAGCTTGCCGGTGCCGACGAGTGCGGCCTCGTTCCGGCCGCTCCTGTCCCGCGATCGCTTGAGCGTGCCGCTGTAGCCGTCGAACTCGAGCGGGTCACCGGGCAGCAATTCGGCGCCGAACTCCTGAAACGTGCCCTCGTCGATGTGTGCCGCGACGCGCTGCGCGGACCCCATCCGAAAGTGATGGCCGCAATCCGAACACACGGAAACGTTCTTCTGGAGGGTGCGGGCCTGGAGCATCGCGCTGCAGCTCGGGCACTTTGTCCACAGGCCGCCGGGCGTGTCCTTTTTCTTGCGGAAGTTCCAACCCATGGCTCAAGCCTCCCGAATCAAGTCAAGCGTTTCTGATGGCGCGAATTGCGCCCGGCCTGTCCGTCTGTCCAAAGATCGCGCTGCCGGCGACGAGCACATTGGCGCCGGAGTCCTTCACGGCGGCGGCGGTCGCCGGGCTCACGCCCCCATCGATCTGGATGTCGCGGGAATAGTTCATCTCGCCGCGCAGACGCCGGATCTTCTCCAACACCTCGGGGATGAACTTTTGACCGCCGAATCCGGGGTGCACCGACATGACCAATACCATCGCGCAGCGATCCAGCCAGGGCGTGAGCCGCTCGATGTCGGTGTCCGGATTCACGACCATGCCGGCCTTCGCGCCCTCTTGTTCGATCGCATCGAACACCGCCGCGGGATCCTGATCCACCTCGACGTGAAACGTCACGATGTCCGCGCCCGCCTTGGCGAACCGCGGTCCGTACTCGAGCGGGTTCTCGATCATCAAATGGCAATCCAACGGCAGCTCGGTGAGCTTGCGGATCGACTCGACGATGAACGGCCCGAAGGTGAGGTTGGGCACGAAGTGCCCGTCCATGACGTCCAGGTGCAGGAGATCGGCGCCGCCGGTTGTGACGGACTCGATCTCCTCGCGCAGGCGTCCGAAATCGGCGCTGAGGAGGCTGGGTGCGATCTTGACCACGGGCGGGATTCTACCCGTGTGGGCCGGGCGGCTTAAAGTGATCGCGTGAAACGGTGGATCCTGCCGCCTTTGGCGGTCATATTTCTGCTTGGCGCCTGGGTTTGGGCGAAGGCCCCGTCGGACCACGCGCTCCGGCAGGCATGCGTCCGGTTCCAGGAGAACCGGCGTCGGGACGATGTGGCGCTGACGCTCGAGGAGCGCTACATCGAGGCGGAGCTGCGGAAGATCACCGATCAGGCGGCGAGTCGCGCCAACGAATTGAGGGAACAGCTCGGGACCAAAGCGAAGGAGCGCGAGGCCGCGCTGCTTTCGACCCACCGTTTCCGGGCGGGTCGCTGGGACGTGCTCTTGGTTCCGCGCACCGCGCTCACACCCGCACGGGATGGCGCGTTCAAAAATGCCGGAAGCTACGACGTCTCCACGACCAAGGACGCTCCCGCCCTGCGCGGCCGCATCACGGTGTGGCTAAAACCGCAAGGCTGGTTTGCTAACTGGGTGCAGTCTCTGGGCATCGCTTAAGAAGAAGAATTACGACAGAGACACGGAGGGGAAGGCAGAGGTTCACGGAGGCGTTCCTGCGCTGAACCGCCGCTGGCCGGGAGACTTCGAACGAAAGGAAAAAGGGGTAAGGCAGGCGCGTCCGACGCTACTCCTCTTTCCATTTTTTCCAGCTTCACGGGCACGCTCGCTCGGGGTCGGTGCGTTTTCGGAGAAGCGCCTCCGTCAGTATTGCCGGCCCATCCGCTAACGCGGATGGCGCGTACGGTTCGGACCTCTGCGCCTCTGCGGTTACTCTTCCTCTTCGAGCGCGCCCGCAGGCGCAACTCAGGCGCGGCCGAAGGTCATCGCGGCGAGGATGCCGATCAGCGCGAGGCCGGCGACACCGTGGATCACGCGGAACGCGGTCGCGCTCGGCTGTTCACCGTCGCCCTTCAGCGCGAACAGCTTTCGCGTCACGATCACGTCGCACACAATCAGAACGATTACACAGGTCAGCTTGACGTGGAAGTAGCCCGCCTTCATGTAGCCCTGGTGTTTGTTCCCGACCATGAGCATGTACAAGCCGGTGAGCACGGCCATACCGAGGCCGGGCCAGTCCACGAATTTGTGCATGCGCTTCAGGACGCGATAGGCCTCGGTGCGGGCGTCGGCCGATTCGAACCGGACCGCTTTCGCGAGCCAGCGGCTGAGCGCGAGGAAGCCCCCCATGTAGAGGATCAGGCCGAGCAAGTGGAAGAACAACAGCGCGGGCGCCTGTGTGAACGACGCGTCCGTGGCAGCCAATATCGAGTGCATGGGAGAGATCCTATGTGACGGGGTCTGAACTCAGGGCCGCCAAACCGGGCAGCACCTTTCCCTCGAGCAGTTCGAGCGACGCTCCGCCGCCCGTGCTGACGTGGGTCACCGCATCGGCGTGACCGAAGCGCCGGATCGCGGCCGCGCTGTCGCCGCCGCCGACGACCGTTGTGCCGGCGCACGCGGCCATCGCGCCCGCCAAAGCCTTGGTCCCGGCACCGAACGCGTCCCACTCGAACACGCCCATGGGGCCGTTCCAGATCACCGTTCCGGCGCCCTCGACGCGTGTCGCGTAGCGCCGGATGCTCCCCGGGCCGATGTCGAGGCCCATCCAACCGTCCTCGATCTCCGGCGACTCGAACACGCGCGGCGGCGCATCGGCGGCGAATGTCTGCGCCGCAACGTGGTCCGACGGCAGCATCACCTCGACGCCCTTCTCGCGCGCGCTGCGCAGGATGCGGGCTGCCGTTTCCAGCAGACCCTCCTCGACGCGCGAGGCGCCCACGGGGATGCCTTGGGCTTTGAGGAACGTGTAGGCCATCCCGCCGCCGACGATGATCGCGTTGACCTTCTCGACCAGGTTTTCGAGCACGGGGATCTTGTCGACAACCTTGGCGCCGCCGAGCACCGCCACGAACGGACGCGCCGGGTTCTCGAGCACGCGCGCGAAGGTGTCGATCTCTTTCTGCACCAAAAACCCGCCCGCCTTCTCGGCGACGCGGCGCGGCAATCCGTCCACCGACGCATGCGCGCGATGACAGGTCCCGAACGCGTCGTTCACGTAGACGTCGCAGAGCGCGTTCAGCGCGGCGGCAAATTCCGGGTCGTTTTTCTTCTCACCCGCGTGGAAGCGCAGGTTTTCGAGCAGCAGGATCTCACCGGGCGCCAGGGCGTCGGCGCGACTTTGCGCCTCGTCGCCGACACAGTCGGAGGAGGTCACAACCCGTCCCTCGGTGAGGTTCGCGAGCGCCCCGGCCACCGGCGTCATCCGAAACGCGTCGTCGGGTTCGCCCTTGGGGCGCCCGAGATGGCTTCCAAGAATGACGCGCGCACCCTTGTCCCGAAGGAACTCGACCGTCGGCAGCGCCGCGCGGATGCGCCCGTCGTCGGTGACACGACCGTTCTCCAACGGAACGTTGAAGTCGACGCGCACGAAGACGCGGCGGTTTTCGACCGGGAGGTCCTCCAGGCGCATCAACCCGCGACCCGACGGACGAGGTCCACGACGCGGTTCGAGTAGCCCCACTCGTTGTCGTACCAGCCGACGACCTTCGCGAGGTTGCCCCCCTGCACCATCGTGAGCTGTGCGTCGATCGTGCAGGAGTACGGGGTCCCGATGATGTCGCTCGAGACGATCGGATCCTCGGTGTACTGAAGGATGCCGCGCATCGGGCCTTCCGCTGCTTCGCGCAGGGCCGCGTTGATCTCGGCGGGGGTCGCGTTCTTCGAAAGATGTGCGGAGAGGTCGACGACGGATCCGTTCGGTACGGGAACCCGCAGCGCAAATCCGTCGAGCTTGCCGGCGAGTTCCGGAATCACCTTGCCGACCGCCCGGGCCGCACCCGTCGTGGTCGGAATGATGTTGATCGCGGCGGCGCGCGCCCGGCGAAGATCGGAGTGCAGCGAGTCCACGGTCGGCTGATCGTTGGTGTACGCGTGGATCGTGTTCATCACGCCCTTTTCGATGCCGAACGTGTCGTGCAGCACCTTGACGATCGGAGCGAGGCAGTTCGTTGTGCAGGACGCGTTCGAGACGATCTCGTGCTCGGGCTTGAGCGCGTCGTCGTTCACGCCCAAAACCACGATCGCGTCGACCTCGTCCTTGCTCGGAACCGTGAGCACGACGGCCTTGGCGCCCGCCTGTAGATGCATCGCGCACTGCGCGCGCTCGCGGAAGACACCCGTGGCCTCGATGATGACCTGGGCGCCGAGCTTCCCCCACGGGATCTGTTTCGGATCACGTTCCGACGTGCTGGAGATGCTCCGGCCGTCCACGATCAGCTCACCCTCTTCGGCGGTGACCACACCATCGAACCGGCCCATGACCGAGTCGTACCGCAGAAGATGCGCCAACGTCTCGTTCTTGGTCAGGTCGTTGATGCCGACCACTTCGACGTCGTCGCTTTTTTCCGCGATGCGAAAGACGGCGCGGCCGATGCGCCCGAATCCGTTGATTCCGATCTTGATCATGGCTGGTCTCCTGCCCGCCGGCGAACACGTCCCTGACCTGTCCCGGAGCCGGTGGGAGCGGCAATCCTACGCCTTCCGCCGTTTCCCGTCAGCTTTCGCCGGCCGGTCGCGCAGGTCCGGGTGTCGATGCGATACGCTCTTCGTGTGCACCCCCTCCCGCCCGGCAGAATCCTCCTCGCGTTTTCCGGCGGGCCCGACTCGGTGGGGTTGGCCGCGGCACTCAACGGCCACGATATCCACCTCGCTTATTGCGACCACCGTCTGCGCGGGGTCACTGCGAGCCGAGCGGAGCGGGCGCTCGTCGTGCAGGCTGCTGCCGCGCTTGGTCGACCGCTTCACCGCGTGCGCCTCACATGCGGTCAGAGCGAGGCATCGGCACGCAACGCGCGCTACGAGGCGCTCTACCGCGTGGCGGACAAACACGGCTGTGTGGGGATCGCACTGGCCCACAGCGCCGACGATTTGGCGGAGACCATCCTCCTGAATCTCTGGCGCGGCAGCGGCCTGCGCGGGCTCGCCTCGTTGCGCCCCGCGGTGACGATCGGTGGGCATCGCCGGTTGCGCCCCGCTCTGGACGTTCGGCGTGCCGACCTGCGTGCCCACGGCGCTCTCATCCGCAGCGTGAGCGACCCGACGAACCGAAGTTGCGGACAGCGGCGGGCCCGGTTGCGCGCGCTGCTCATGCCCGCTCTCGCGCGCCTGCTGGGAGAAGACCCCGTGCCGCTGCTCTGCGGCTTGGCTCAATCCGCCGCGGCGCTGCGAAGCACGCTCGAGGAGCGCGCCAACGCCCGGGCGCCGGACGCCGTGCGCGCGACCCTGCTCGGGGAGCCTCCCTCCAGTTTTCCCTACCTGGTGGAGGTGCTCCGTGGCGCCGCGGGGCAGCCGGGCCCGCCGCTCACAAGAAACGCGTACGGATCGCTTCACGATTTTCTGCGGGCGGGCCGCACCGGGCGTCGGCACAGGACCCCCGGCGGTGAGACCTGGTGTCTCGAGCGCGGCGGCGCGATCCGAGTCGAACGAACCGATCGCGACTAGATTGCGCGCGCGGACGTCCTCGAAGAGGAAGAGTTACCACAGAGACACAGAGGGGAAGGCAGAGGTTCACGGAGGCGTTCCTGCGCTGAATCGGGGATGGCCTGGACACTTCGAAGGAGAGGAAAAAGGGGTAAGGCAAGCGCGGCCGACGCTCATTCTCTTTCTATTTTTTCCAACTGCACGGCCCGCTCGCTCGGGGACGGTGCGTTTTCGGAGAAGCGCCTCCGTGAACCTCGGCTCGGACCTCTGTGTCTCTGTGGTAACTCTTCTTCTTCTTGAGCGATGCCCAGCCGCGCTCGCAGCGATGATCTCGCGCTAGCTCTTCGCGGACTCGTCGCCGTCGCCCGAGTCGCCGTCTTTCGGGTCGAGCTTGGTGGGCGAATCGTCGGACTCGTCGCGGCCGTTCTTCAGCCCCTTCTTGAACTCGGTGAGCGATGCGCCGAGGTTGCGGGCCATGTTCGGGAGCCGGTTGGCGCCAAACAGGAGCAAGAAGATCGCGAGGACGATGAGCAGTTGCCAGAGGCTGGGCTGGCCGAAACCGAGGAGTGTCACGCTGGAGATTCTACCGCCCACCGGCGTCATCCAAAAACCCCGCCCGCCTCATTCAGAAAACAAGGCGGGCGGGCGGTGTTGAAAACTCGGTTTGTTAGCGGGGAAGAAGCGCGTAGACGACGGCGTCGCCGCCGACGACGAACAACGTCCCGTCATCCGTGTTGGCCGGGATGATGCGTGCGCCGGGCAACGCCACCGGACCGGCTTCCTTCTCGCCTGTCCGCGCGTTGACCACCGAAAGCTCGCTGCCGTTGGCGACGACCAAACGGTCGCCGACGCGGGCCACAGCGCGCTCGTACTCGAGATCCTTCCACAGCGGCTCCTGTCCGCGATCGACGATCGTGATCTGCGTGTCGCCCACGGAGATCGAATCGCCGCCGCGCACCGCGGCACGGTTGCCGGCCGCGCTCCCGTTCACCACGATTTGCGCCTCGTCATCCCCTGCCGCCGCTGCGTAGAGAACCTCGCCCTGAATCTCGAGGGTGAGAGCAATCGTGCTGCCGCCCGTCTGGATGTCGGCCGTCGCGCCGCCGCCGACGCGGAAGAGCTTGCTGCCGCGCACGGTGTGCGACGTCATCTCGCCGTTGCCGCGATCCACATTGACGTTGTAGAGGACGTTGGTGGTGTCATAGGCGTAGAGGCCGCTCGCCATCGGAACCACGCAGACGTCGCCGAAAACGGCCACGCCCCCGACGGGATGCTGCCCGCTGTGGTTCACCCAGCGACGAACCCCGGTGATGCGATCGATGCAGTAGACCCCGCCGGAGCGGTCGGCAGCAAAGATGGCGCCGGGTTTCCCGTCCGAGGCATCCCTGGTCACGAAGAAGTCGTGCTCGATCGGATCGTCGAGCCAGTGGTCCCAGCGGACGTCGGCGGGACGGTAGGCGTAGTTCTTGGCGTCCATGCAGACAAGCTTGCCGCGGTGCGTCGCGAAGTAGAGCTTCGGATCGCCCCAACTGCCGCCCATCTTCAGATCGCCGCGGATGCGCCCATGGGCGCGATACCCCCAGCCGCGCTGGCCGGTAACTCCGCTGAACGACTCCATGTTCTTGTTGTTGCCTGGGCTGCCCAGCGACGGGACATAAAACGTGCCGCTCTGGGCCGCGGCGCCGCCGGTCGGTGTGAACGGAAGCCTCAGCGGCGGCGCGGCCAACCCGCTGGGTAGGCGCAGCGCGCGTGTTCCGGTGCCTGAATTGATCGCGTGCACGTAGTGCGCCGAGACCAGGTAGATGACATCCGGACCCTCGGCCACGGTGAACTTCGTAGCTTCGTGGATCGTGGCGACCCAAGCGGAGTTCAGGTTCGCGCGGTCGAACGCGTAGAGAGTCGGTTTCGCATCGGCGGTCTCGACCAGGATCAACTCGCGAAGCAGGTGCATCTGCGCCACGCGCAACTCGCCTCCCTCACGTTCACCAGCCTTGGAGAGATCCATGCGAAGAACGAGAGCGTCGATCGGAAGCGACCGAAGTCCACTCTCAATCGCGTCCCATTCACGCAACTGTGCGCCACCGGACGATCCCGAGGATCTAGCCGAACTGGAACCACCACCGGCATTGCCTCCGCCGTTGGAGGATTTGCAAGCAACTATGGCAAGGGACATCAACGCGACGACGAGGAGCCGTTTGGCCATTCCGAATCTCCCTACGGGGTAACCATCACACGCGGCCCGATCCCTATCGTTGGGGAACGGGCCTAATGCTCGAAAAGCGGCGCGTACGATACATAGGCGGGTCTGGAGTGTCAACACCATTCCGCACGCGCCCGGCGTTCCTATCTCCCTTGCCTAACATGAGTTACAACGTAGAGTCGGAATCCGCGCACTGGCTGACGATATGGCTGACCAACCCGATCTCGATCCCGGCCCGATCCGAGAGCGCCTTCGATCCATCGAAGCCGCGATCGAGGCCGAGCGCGCGGCGTCCCCGTGCGCCGCGGACTCCGTCACCATCGTGGCGGTGACGAAGGGCCATGGCGCGAGGCGGGTTCGCGAAGCGGCCGCGGCAGGGCTGAAGATCATCGGGGAAAACCGGGTTCAGGAGGCGCGGGAGAAGGCGGTCCACGTTCCGGACGCCTTGAACTGGCACCTCATCGGCCACCTCCAGCGAAACAAGGCCCGCCAGGCGGCCGAGCTCTTCGACACGATCCACTCGGTGGACTCCGAGCGGCTGATCGACGCTCTCGCGGCAACCGGGAAGCGCCTCGGCATCTTCTTGCAGGTCAATGTCTCAGGTGAGGACTCGAAATTTGGTGTCCGGCCCGATGCGGTGGATTCACTCCTGCGTAGGGCACGAAACGCCGAAAATCTGCAGGTGTTGGGTCTGATGACCATGGCCCCGGCGTCCAAGGACGCCGAGGCGGCGGCCCCCCATTTCCGAGCTCTGCGCCTGCTCCGAAACGATCTCAACGGGACCCCCCGGAGCGCCGGTGACGGCCCGCCGCTCCGTTTCCTGAGCATGGGGATGAGTAGCGATTATCTTGTTGCCGTGCGGGAAGGTGCAACACATGTCCGTATTGGGACGGCGCTCATCGGCGGGCGAGGGACGATCGAGTAGCATTTAGGCCCAGGTGCTCCAACGGCGTCAGCCGACGGGCCGGTAACACTGGAGAGCGGCGTGTACATCCTTACGGTCAGTCAAGGCCCCGATCGGGGTAAACAGCTACGGATACTGGACGGCAGACCGCTCGTGATCGGTAGCGGTGAGGACGCCGACCTCGTCCTGACCGACCCCAAAGTGCTCCACCCGCACTGCACGCTGCAACTCAAGGGTGACCGCATCCTGCTCGAGAACAAGACCGCCTCGGCGGGGACCTTTGTCGGCGACAAGAAGGTCGACAGGGGCCTGATCGCCGCGAACAACCAGTTCCGCGTGGGCGACACCGTTCTGAAGCTGCGCCTGGCGCCGAAGCAGGCGCCGGATCCCACGGATGACCCGCTGATCGGCAAGATCATCGGCGGGTACGCGCTCAAAGAGGTCGTCGGCAAGGGCGGCATGGGCACGGTCTATCGCGCCACCCAGCTTTCGCTGCACCGCGACGTCGCACTCAAGGTCCTGGCGCCGAAACTCGCCGCCGACAAATCGTTCCGCGATCTCTTCATCAACGAGGCGCGCGCGGCCGGCCAGCTGATCCATCCGAACATCGTCCAGGTCTACGACACGGGCCGCGAGGGCGAGTACTCGTATTTCTCCATGGAGTTCATCGGACAGGGCTCCATCGAGGAGGTCCTGCAGCAGGAGACCAAGCTTCCCTGGGAGGAGGCGATCCTGCAGGTCCTCGAAGCTGCGCACGGCCTCGAGTACGCGGAAAAAAAGCACATCGTCCACCGCGACATCAAGCCGGACAACTTGATGATCAACGACGACGGCCGAGTGAAGATCGCCGATCTCGGTCTCGCCAAGCGCGGTGAGGGAGGTGCCGACGAAGGCATCATCGGAACGCCGCATTTCATCCCGCCCGAGCAGGCGCTCGGCAAAGAGGTGGATCAACGCGCAGATATCTACAGCCTCGGCGCGACGTTCTTCCGGATGCTCACCGGCACGACCGTGTTTTCCGGCAAGACCGCGAAGGAGATCGTGCTCAAGCACATCAAGGAGCCGCCGCCGCTCGCTTCGAGCCGCGAGAAGTCGATTCCGAGCGAACTCGACGCGGTCTTGGCCAGGTGCTTGGCGAAGGATCCCGGCAAGCGTTACCAGAGCCCGACGGATCTCGTGCACGCGCTCGAGAAGATCTGCGCGGAGCACGGCATCAAGGGCGCCGTCATCAAGAGAGGCGTCCCAAAGCGTGTCCTGATTCCGGTCATCATTCTTGCGATCGGCGCGATCGTGTTTGGCGGGTATGCCCTGTCGAAGGATCCGGAAATCGTCAAGGACAAGGAAGCCGAAGCCAAGAACATCAAGCTCCGGGAGCAGCGGAAACGGGACCAGGAACGTCTGGCCGCCGCGGCCAGGGAGGGCAAGAAAAAGGATGCGCAGAATGCGCTCCTCGCGATCAAGGGCGACCAGAGCGACCTGCATCCGATCGGCGCGGTGTTCAACGACGAAGAGACGTCGGGCAAGTACGAGCGCGAGTGGAAGCGGATGGCCGCTGATTTCGAGGATTACGCCGAGACGCACGACGAGGACTATCCCGACCTCGCCCAGAAGGCTCGCGAGCGCGCCAAGTGGATCGATGACAAACTCCAGACGGGACGCGACACGATCGGCGCGAAGCTCGCGGAGGTCAAAGCGATCTCGAAGAAGATCGATGCCATCGACGCAGCGGGCGAGACACAGCACCTGAAGTTCATTCAGAACATCGAGTTCGGCCTCGCGTACAACCACGCCATCGACATGGCTGTGCTGGATCCGGACGACAAGCCGCGCCCCGATCCGTTCCAGGAAATCGTCGACTGGAAGTGGGTCAACCCCACCGACAAACGCGACGAGCAGACGATTCAGGACTTTCCAAAGGTCAAAGCCAAGTTCGAGCAGGCCCGCAGGTATTGGAAGAAGAAGGCCCAGGCCGTCATCTCCGCGGCGAACGCGCACTGGAAGAAGATCGACAATTTCACGAAGGATCTCGTGGTCACGGCCGACAACGAAACCGAGGTCCTCGAGGCGATCAAAGTGCTCGACGACGCGGAGCGCGCCTTCCAGGCCGAGGGCGTGGCGCCGGACCATGAGGAGTTGGCCGGATTCGCGGTCTCCGCGCGCAACCGCGCGAAGGCCCTGAACGACGAACTCAAGAAACGCCGGGCCGAACTGTTGCTCTCGGACCGGAACCTCATTCGCGACCGGCTTCGGTTGATCCGCACGCTTCACGGCGCGACGTTCAACCACGTCATGAACCTCAACTTCGGCGACGACAACTCGGGCGCGCTGGCCGAGTACGGAAAGCTGGCGCGACAGCTTCAAACCGGCCGCTACAAGGGCTACATCAAGGAGCGCCGCGAGTTCCTGCTCTGGATGCGCTACCTCTGCCAGGAATGGCAGCGAGGCATCCAAGCGTCGCTGAAAAATCGAGCCGGCGGGCCGTTCCGCCACGTGAAGATGAGCCTTCCGGCCGACCCGCAAAACGGCCGCAAGATGCTCTCGGGCACCCTCGTGAAGTTCAAGGGATCGATCAGGAACGCCGATCAGTTCCGGTTCAAGCGCACGGCCAAAAGCCCCACCGACCAGCGGCTCGGCAACTTCGGCATGGATTGGGTCTACCAGGACGCATTCATGCACGAGGGCGAACCCCGCTGGAAGGCGCCCACACCCGCCATCGAGTTCGCGCTCGGCGCGTTTTGCTTCGAGACCTTCCAGTTCATGGCCAGCACGCGGCACTTCGAGAAACTCGTCGCGGACAAGACCTACGGGCCGGCCGCGAAGTTCATGCTCGAACGAGCCAAGAAGGAAGCCCAAGCGCTGGCGGAGTACATCACGTACTGCGAGTACCTGAGCACCGTCGCCAAGGAGCCGAAACGAATCCCAGCGATGCAGGCACGCCTCAAGGCGTTCGAAAACCGGTTCGCGGGCACGGGATTCCTCCTGGACGTGTTGCCGCTGCGCCTACCCGTTCGCGACGACTTCTTCCCGGCCGATCCGGTCGCAATCCCAAAAGCCCCTGAGCCCGCTAAGTTGCCCGACTAGCGTGGCCGCGAAACGGAGGCAAGACAGCGCGCGCATCGGAACGCACGGGCGCGGCGTCACCCTTCTGGTTCACGTTGTGCCCAGCGCATCCCGCGAAGAGGTTGCCGGCGTACACGGCGACGCGCTCAAGGTGCGCGTTACGGCCGCCCCGGAAAGGGGCAAAGCCAACCGTTCCGTCTGCCGGCTCCTGGCCCGGCTGCTGGACTGGCCCGCCAACCGCGTCGAGTTGCTCTCGGGCGAATCCGCGCGAAAAAAGGTCGTGCTCTTTCAGGGCATGGATCACGCGGAACTGCAGGCCCGCTTGGTAACCTTGCTCGCTTCATGAGCGTCGCGTTCGAATCCGTCTCCGAGGCCGCAGCATTTTTGCGCGATCGCGGCCCGGCGCCGCGGGTGTGGATCATTCTGGGGACGGGCTTGGGCGCGCTGGCCGACAAGATCGCCGGCGCCGTGACCGTCCCGTATGGCGACATCCCCCACTTTCCGCGGTCGACGGCGCCCGGGCACGCGGGAGACCTTTTGTTAGGCGAACTGGCCGGCGTCCCGGTGGCGGTCATGCAGGGCCGCTTTCACGTCTACGAGGGCTACTCGTTCTCGGACATCGTCCTGCCCGTGTATGTGGCGAAGGCGCTTGGCGCGGAGCGGCTCTTCGTCACGAGCGCGGTCGGCGGCATGAACCCGGACCTCGAAAAGGGCGACATCGTCTGCATCGACGATCACATCAACCTGACGGGCGATTCGCCACTCACAGGGCCCAACGACGAACGCCTCGGGCCGCGTTTTCCCGACATGAGCGAACCGTATGACCGGGCGCTCATCGAAACGGCGATGGTCGAGGCAAGAAAGCTCGGTTTCTCGGTCCCGCGCGCCGTCCTGGCCGCAGTCCCCGGCCCGCAACTGGAAACGCGGGCGGAGTACCGCTGGCTCCGGCAAATCGGCGCCGATGTCGTCGGCATGTCGACGATTCCGGAGGCGATTGCGGCGGTGCACGCAGGCCTTTTGGCTTCGGCGTTCAGCGTGGTCACCGACGTGTGTGATCCCGACGCGCTGCAACCCGTCAACGTCGAGGAGATCATCGCGGTGGCGAACGAGAGCGCTCCCCGACTCGAATCGCTGCTCCTCGCGCTCCTGTCGGGGTTGGGGGACGCGTCGTGACGCTGCGACTCGTTACGCTCGTGTCCGGCGGCGGCCGCACCGTCTTGAACCTGCTCGACAAGATCGAAGCGGGCGAATTAGACGCGCGCGTCGTCCGGACGATCGCGAGCCGCTCGGACTGCGCGGCCGTTGAGCGACTGGCCGCCCGGGGTGTCGACGTTCATGTGTCCGCCGGCCGCCGCGACCTGTCGCCCGAGTTGTACGGTGCGCAGACGTGGCCGAAGATCGAGGAGGTCGGCGCGGATCTCGTGTGTCTCGCGGGGTTTCTACGAATGCTTCCGGTCGAGGATGGTTGGATGGGCCGCATGCTCAACATCCACCCGGGCCTGTTGCCCGAGTACGGTGGCCGCGGCATGTACGGCGACCGGGTTCACCAAGCCGTCCTGCAAAGCGGCGCGAAGGAGTCGGGGTGCACCGTGCACGTCGCCGACGACGAGTACGACCACGGCCCGATCCTGGTTGAGCGCCGGGTCCCGGTTCTCGATGGCGACGACGTGGACCGCCTCGCGGCACGCGTTTTCGAGGCCGAATGCGAGGCGTATCCCGAGGCGATTCGGCTATACATTGACGACCGCATCCACATCGAAGGCGGACGGGTAACCATTCGGCCTGCCACGAACACTTAAGGACTAACGACCGATGAGCAAGTTCATCTCCGCCGTTCACGAACTCAAGGGCAAGAAGGTCCGCTTCTATCTCGGCGGCGGCGATCGCGGCTATGTGCAGGGCCCGGTCGAAAAGGTCGAGGACGATCTGATCTACATCCTCAAAGAGGGCGAGATCCGCGGCACGATGCACGCGATCACGCTCAACGCGAAGATGGTCCTGTTCTACGAGATGGACATCGTCACGCGTACGGACACATCCTCGTAGGGAACTCGGTCCGGGCACGAAAAGGGGGCGCACCTTTTTAGGCGCGCCCCCTTGTGAGTTCGGATCAACGAGCTTCCGGTTAGCTCTTCTCGGTGTGCTCCACGTCGATGATGCGCTCGCCGTCCTCGGTGGCGTCGGGCCCCTCGGGAGCCGCTTCGGGCGCCGCGCCTTCGGCCGGTCCCTGCTGCTTGTAGACAGCCTCGGCGAGCTTGTGGCTCGCGCGCATGAGCTCTTCCATCGCGGTCTTGATCGCCGCCGTGTCGTCGCTCTTGAGCACTTCGTCGAGCTTCTTGCCCTTCTCCTCGATGTCCGCCTTCTCGGCGTCGGAAGCCTTGTCGCCGTGCTCGCTCACCGTCTTCTTCACGGTGTAGTGAAGCTGCTCGGCCTGGTTGCGGGCCTCGACCAACTCCTTGCGCTTCTGATCCTCGTCGGTGTGGGCCTCCGCGTCCTGGCGCATCTTCTCGACCTCTTCCTTGGAAAGGCCTGAGGAGGACTCGATGCGGATGCTCTGCTCCTTGTCGGTGCCGAGATCCTTCGCCGAAACGTTCAGGATGCCGTTGGCGTCGATGTCGAACGTGACCTCGATCTGCGGCATGCCGCGCGGCGCGGTGGGAATTCCGTCGAGCATGAACTTGCCGAGCGTGCGGTTGTCGATGGACATCGGGCGTTCGCCCTGCAGCACGTGGATGTCGACCGACGGCTGGTTGTCCTGCGCCGTCGAGAAGACCTGCTGCTTCTTGGTCGGAATCGTCGTGTTGCGCTCGATGAGCGACGTCATCACGCCACCTTCGGTCTCGATGCCCAGCGTCAGCGGGGACACGTCGAGGAGGAGAATGTCCTTCACCTCCTCGTCGCCGCTCAGGACCGCACCCTGGACCGCAGCGCCCAAACCGACCGCCTCATCCGGGTTGACCGACTTGTTCGGCTCCTTGCCGAAGATCTCCTTCACGAGCGCCTGCACGATCGGCATGCGCGTGGATCCACCGACCAGGATGACTTCGTCGATCTCGCCGGAGCGGAGACCCGAGTCCTTCAGCGCGCTGATGCACGGTCCGCGGGTGCGCTCGACCAGACCGTCGATGATCTGCTCGAACTTGGCTCGGCTCATCGTCATCGTGAGATGCTTCGGGCCGGCCCGGTCCATCGAGATGAACGGCAGGTTGATGTCGGTGGAGAGCGACGAGGAGAGTTCGCACTTGGCCTTCTCGCAAGCCTCCTTGAGGCGCTGCAGGGCCATCTGGTCCTCGCGGAGATCGATGCCGTGGTCCTTTTTGAACTCGGCCGCCACGTGGTCGATCAGTGCCTTATCGACGTCGTCGCCGCCGAGGTGCGTGTCGCCGTTGGTCGCGAGCACGTCGAACACGCCGTCGGTGATGTCGAGAATCGAGATGTCAAACGTTCCGCCACCGAAGTCGTAGACCGCGATCTTGCCGCTGTTGCGCTTATCAAGGCCGTAGGCGAGGGACGATGCGGTCGGCTCGTTGATGATCCGGAGCACCTCGAGGCCGGCGATGGTGCCGGCGTCCTTGGTGGCTTGCCGCTGTGCGTCGTTGAAATACGCGGGCACCGTGATGACTGCCTTGGTCACCTCGGCGCCGAGATAGTCCTCCGACGCGGACTTCAGGTACTGGAGCACCATCGCCGAAAGCTCCGGCGGCGTGTACTCGTTGTCGTCCACACGGACCTTCACGGGATCCTTGGGGCCGCCCACGATCTCGTAAGGGTGTTGCTTCTCTTCGTCCCCAACCTCTTCGTGCCGGCGGCCCATGAAACGCTTGATGGACGCGATGGTTCGTCTGGGGTTGACGATCGCCTGCCGCTTCGCGGCTTGGCCGACGAGGCGCTCACCCGAGTCGGTGAATGCGACGACGGACGGTGTCGTGCGCCCGCCCTCGGGGTTACTGATCACCTCGGGCTTGCCGCCCTCGAAAATCGCAACCACGGAGTTCGTGGTGCCCAGGTCGATGCCGATGACTTTGTCGGTTGTCTTTGCCATGCCGATCGGTATCGCAACCACGGTGCCAGTGACAGGCACAGGCGTTAAGTGGCGGACTACCAGTGACTTACAGCCATCCGGACCGATGTGTGGCCCACCGATCCTGCCGTCCTGACACGACGAGCAACAGCTGCCTGACAGGACGATCGACTGCTTTCCTAGCCATTGGCTAGAGATTCAGCTCCTTGATCCTCCGGTACAGAGTGCGCGCGGAGATTCCGAGCGCTTCCGCCGCCCGCGCGCGGTTGCCACCGACGTCGCGCAGCGTGTTGGTTATCAGGTCCCGTTCCACCTCCGCCAGCGGTCGCATGGTCAGCGGCGCCACACGGTCCACCGGCCGCGTCCCCGGATCCCCGGGTAGATCGCACAGAGCGATGCGCGGTCCAACCGTCGTGATCAGCAGGGTCTCCAACGCGTTGCGCAGTTCCCGCACGTTTCCCGGCCACGCCATCGCGGCCAGATGCTGCACGACCTCCGGCTCCACCACCGGTGCTTCCCTGTGATGCTCGCGCGCAAGCTCGCGACAGAAATGCTCGACCAGAAGCGGGATGTCGCCGATGCGATCCCGAAGCGGCGGAACCAGCAGGTTCACCACGTGCAGACGATAGTAGAGATCCGCTCGAAACTCACCGGCATCGACCAGTTCCTTCAGTTTCCGGTTCGTCGAGGCCACCAACCGAACGTCGATCGGGATGGGATCGTTGGAACCGACCCGGACGATCTCACGTTCCTCCACCGCGCGCAGCAGTTTCGCCTGGAGTTGCGGGTCCATCTCGCTCACTTCGTCCAGAAACAGCGTTCCACCGTCGGCCGCCTCGAAGCGTCCGACGCGCGACGTGTGCGCCCCGGTGAACGCTCCTTTGTCGTGGCCGAAAAGCTCGCTCTCCAACAACCCGGCGGACAGCGCGGCACAGTTCACGGCGACAAACCGGCCCGCCCGTCGAGGCGAACCGTCGTGCAGCGCACGTGCGACGAGTTCCTTGCCGGTGCCGGACTCGCCCTGGATCAGCACCGTTGCGTGACTGTCCGCGACACGCTCCACAAGCTCGAACACCCGGCGCATCGCCTCGGAACGGCCGACCATCCCGCCGATGCGGCTCATCGTTGCACCGCCCGACGTCAATCCGCGCCTGCGCTCCGTCTCCGACCGGAGGCGATCCAGCACCGAGCGCAGCATCTCGACGGAAAGCGGCTTGGTCAGATACGCCGCGGCTCCGGCTCGTCGCACGGCGGGCGCGGCGTCCTCGCTTCCGTAGCCCGTGACCACAACGACCTCCGGCCGTGCGGCACCCAACGAATGCGCCGCGGCGATGACATCGAGCCCCGAACGGTCACGCATCGCGAGATCGGTGACCACCAGATCGATCGCGTCGTTTCGCAGGCGCTCGATGCCCTCGGTGCCGGAGTGCGCCTGCACCGTCCGAAAACCCGCGCGTTCCGCGATCTCGACCACCGCCTGCACGTGCGCCGGGTCGTCGTCGATGACGAGCAACGTCAGGCGGGGCACGGATCGTCCCCTTCGAGGGCATGGATGGGCAGCGTCACGGTGACAATCGTTCCCGAACCGACGACCGATTCGAGTTCCAACGTGCCGCCGTGCTCTTCCGCGACACGGCGCGCGATCGGCAGGCCGAGCCCCGAGCCTTCCTTCGACGCCGAGTAGTAGACCTCGAAGACACGGTCGAGCTCGTCGGGTTTGATACCGCTTCCGTTGTCGCGGATCTCGAGGCGCAAGCGCGAACCGTCCCGTCGGCCGAGGATCTCCACGCTTCCGTCGCCGTCGATGGACTGTTTGGCGTTCAGGAGCAGGTTCAAGAGCGCCTGCTTCAACAAGCCGATGTCCGCACGAACGATCACCGGCTCGACCTCGGCGGTGAGCGTGACCCCGTCGCGTTCGAAGCCGGGCCGCAGGAACTCCACGAGTTCGGCGATCACGCGGGCAAAGTCGTGCGGGGCACGGTCGAGGTGGCGGATCCCCGAGAAACGCAGGAACTCCTCCAGAAGCGTATCGAGGCGTTGCACTTCGGCTTCGATGCGGTCGACGCGCTTGAGCATCGTCGGCCCCGCTTGCGCTGCCGCGAGATCCTCTTTCAACAACGTGAGGTTGATCGAGAGCGTCGAGAGCGGGTTCTTGATCTCGTGCACGAGACCGCCGGCCAAGGTTCCCAGGAACTCGAGCGCCGAAGGGGCCGGCCCGCCGGATCGTTTCGAGAATTCCGAGCCGCGCGGATCCACCTGTTTCTCCGGGTCCTGATCCATTTGCTCCGGGCTTTGGGCCATCTCGATGCTCACTCGTCGTCGGACTTCGACCGGCTGACCGCGCGCTTCAGCGCGTCGGACGTCTGGGCGCCCCCGTCGCGCAACGCACGCACGGGCACGTGGAGGAACTTGCGCACGAGGCGGTGGATCGACCGCCGCAGATGCTCGCGCTCGTCGTCGTTCAGGTCCGGAAGCCGACGCTCCAGCTGCTCCAGCTCCCTGTCCCCGACCTCGCGGTAGTGGGATTCGAGCTCCTGAATCGTCTTCCCGACGCGCATGCCCCGCTCGCCCGCATCGAGGCGCAGCGCGGCCGCGTCGATCAGCGTGCAGCAGTGCAGGAAGTCCCGGCGTCGAAGGCGCAGCGCGTCCATGGTCACGTCCGTCAGCGCGTCCATGTCGTAGCGGTACGCGTTGTCGATGGAATCGACCGCCGGGTCGACGGCGCGCGGCACCGCGATGTCCACCATCACGATCGGGCGCCCGCGCCGTTTGCCAATGGCGCGACGCACCATCGGCGCGGTCAAGATCGGCTCCGTGTCGCCAGCCGCCGCCACGATCACGTCGAGTTCATGCAGCCGTCCCGCGAGATCCGACAACGCGTGGCCGGCGCCGTTGTGTTTGGCCGCCAGTTCGTGGGCGCGCTCCGGTGTGCGGTTGAACACCGACACGCGCTCGACGCCCCGGCGTTGCATGTGACCCACCACGAGTTCGGCCGTATCGCCGGCCCCGAGAACCCCGACACACGCATTCGAGAGTTTTCCAAACACACGCTCGGCCAAATCCGCGGCCGCGCCGGCGACCGAGACGGTCCCGCGGCCCACACCGGTGGTTTCGGCGATCTCCTTGCTCACGCGGAGCGCTGCCTGGAAGAGTTGGTGCAGGACAGGCCCGACCGCACCCGTTTCCTGGGCCGAGGCGTAGGCCTCCTTCACCTGCGCGCGAATCTGCGTCTCGCCCACAACGAGGCTGTCGAGACTGCTGGCGACAAAGAAGAGGTGCTTGGCCGCGTTTCGGCCTTCACGCACGTAGAGGTGTTCGGCGGCCTCGGCATCGTCCATCTCGCCGCGACGCGCAAAAAACGCGCGAAGTTCGTCCGCGCTGGGGCCGCCGACCGCATAGGCCTCCACGCGGTTGCACGTCGACAGCAGCGCGATCTCGCCATGCTCGGCGCAGAGCTCCTTCAACTCGGCCTGAAGGATGCCGGCGCACCGTTCGCGCAATTCGACCGAGGCCGTCTTGTGATTGAGGCCACACAGCAGGAGCGTGCTCACTGGTGCATCACCGAGTCGCTGGTGCAGAACCCCGCGACGATGGTCCCGACCACGACGAACAGAAAACCCAACACCGTCAGCCACGCAATCCGACGGCCGTACCAACCCAGGAATCCGCGCGCGAAAAACAGCGCCAGGTAGACCAGGAGACCGGCCAGTGCCGCGATCACCGTCGGGTCGAGCGCCCATTCCCACAACGACAGGTTCTTTTCCGCGACGAACAGCCACCCGCCCAACACGCTCAACGCGAGAAACGGAAAGCCAAAGACCACCGCTCGGAAGTTGATCCGGTCCAGCGTCTCGAGCGACGGCCCCGCCTGCGTCAGCGCGGCGGACGGGTCGGTCTTCAGGAGGCGGATCTGCCATAGGTAGAGGCCGCCCATGGATGCCGCGAACGTGAACGCGACCAGCCCGAAGACCGCGAGCATGACGTGCAGCACCAACCCGAGCGTGCGTTCCGAACCGACCGCGGCTGTTTCACCCGGCCACAGCAAGATCGTGAAGAGGCACAGGAGCGCGAGGTTCGGCGCGGCCACCGCCCGAAACAACACCTGCGGGCTCTTCCGGTCCAACAGCCAGTGAACCAGCGCGAGGCCCGTTGTGGCGAGCAACAGCACTTGATGTTTGGCCGATGTCGGGAAGTCCGTCGCGTGCCACGCCGTTGCGAGGGTCGCGCAGAGCAAAGCGCCCGCACCCGCACGAAGCATCGACCGCAGCGGTTTTCCCTTTCGCTTGCCACGAGCGACGTTGAGCGCGACGACGCTCGCGCCGAAAAACGCGCCGAACGCGACGTAGAGCAGGCCCGCGATCAGCGCGGGCGGCTGCGCGGCCAGGAAGAAAACCCCCGGCACGTCGACGAACAGTGATGCCAAAATCAAAGCCCTCAGATTTTACGGCCCAGCCCGATATTGCGAATTTCGCCCGTTTCCCGCCGGCGGGGTGATGAAGCGGTATAAACCGGGCAGACGTGCGGGCACTGCGAGTCAAGGCCACCGATCCCAGCCGCAAAGTGATGCGGGAAGCCGTTCGTGTCCTGCTCGAAGGCGGCATCGTCGGGTTCCCCACCGAAACTGTGTACGGGTTGGCGGCCGACGCGAGCAACCCGGATGCGCGCGCGAAACTCTACTCCGCAAAGGGCAGAAACGCCGAGAAGGCCTGCGCCTATCTCCTGCCCACCCGCGAATCCCTCACCCAGTACCTTCCCGGTTTGCCGCCCCTGGCGGAGAGACTGGCCGACGCGTTCTGGCCCGGCCCGGTCACGCTTGTCGTCCCGGATCCGGACGGAGTCCTGGTCGGCCTGAGGCTGCCCTCGGAGACGCTACCGCGCGTCCTGGCACGCGAGGCCGGCACCCCGCTCCTCCAGACGAGCGCCAACCGCTCGGGCGCGCCCGCGGCCCTGAACGCTGCTGCGGTCGCCGCGGCGGTTGGCAAGCATGTCGACCTGATCCTCGACTCGGGCCGGTCCCCCGGCGGCCGCGCTTCGAGCGTGGTGCATTGTGACGACCGGCGCTTCCGGATCCTGCGTTCCGGCGCGGTGCCAGAGTCCGAAATCCTGCGGGCAGCGACGGATCTCTATGTCGTCGCGTGCACGGGGAACATCTGCCGCAGCCCGCTCGGCGAGGCTCTGCTGCGCCACGAGGCCTCGCGCCTTCTTCGCTGCGAGTCGGACGAGGTCGTGGGGCACGGATTCCGGTTCGCGTCGTGCGGGACCATGGGCCTGCCGGGCGAACCCGCCTCCGAACACTCCGTCATGACCGGCGCCGAACTCGGTGTCGACATCACCCAACATCGCAGCCGCCCGCTCAGCGTGCCGCTCCTGCGCGAAGCGAAGGTGGTTTACGCGCTCGCCCGTAACCACGTCAACCTGCTGCAGCCGCACTTCAAGGAAGATCCCAAAAAGTTGCAACTCCTGTCGCCTGACGGGGAGGACATCCAGGACCCGATCGGGTGTTCCCTGCGCATCTACCGCCGCGTAGCGCGTCAAATCAACGAAGCGTGCCGCGCCCGGATGGAGGAGATCCTCGCCAAGGATCCGCGGGTGACCGGGATCCGTGCGTGATGCGCGGCAGGGCACGCCACGCAGGCGCGATCGGGATCACGAGCGCCTGGATCGCGGGTACGTGTTGTGCCCCGCGGAACCCTCGGTATTCTGAGGACGACCCGACTCTGACAACAACTCGACCGGGAGCCCATCGAGAATGAAGATCGCGATCGCATCGGATCACGCCGGCTTCGAAGTGAAACAAGCTCTGTGCAAGCATCTGCGCGCCGCCGGTCGTGAAGTCGTCGACCACGGGTGTCACGAGGCCGTTTCCTGCGACTACCCCGATCTCGCGGCGACCGCAGCGCGATCCGTCGCCGCGGGGAACGAGGACGTCGGCATCCTCGTCTGCGGCACGGGCATCGGGGTGTCGATGGCCGCGAACAAGGTCCCCGGGATTCGTGCGGCGGTCGTGCACGACGCGCTCACCACGGAGATGTCGCGCCGCCACAACGACGCAAACGTCCTGTGCATGGGGGCGCGCGCGCTCGGCGAAGCGAAGTGTCTGGAGCTTGCGGACCTCTGGCTGGAGACGGCGTTCGAGGGTGGGCGGCACGCTCGCCGGGTCGGCAAGATCGACGCACTCGATGGCGCGCCCGCCACGGGAGACTCCTCTCCCTCGCCATGAGCATTCGGCCGGCTGCGTCTCCTTCCCGCGACGGCGCAGCTGTTTGGGCGTGCGTAGAAACGTGTGCCGCATGAGAGCGTTGGGCGCATGACGGCTCCGCCCGGGTACGACCTCGGCCCGGCCTACGCGGAGGATGCGACGGGCGTGTTCTACAAAGCGGTGCAGGTCAGCTTGGCACGGCCGGTCACCGTCAAGATGCTCCGCGAGGGAACGGCGAAGGACGATCCGGCGTTTGCGCACTTCGTCAAGGAGATCGCCGTCGTCACGAGCCTGGAGCACGCGAACTTGCTTCTCGCCGTCGACAGCGGAGCGATGCGCGGCATGCCCTATCTCGTGACCGAGTCGACGATCGAGCCGACCCTGCTCAAAGCCCTCCGAGATCGCGAGCCATTGGCGGAACCGCGTGCGGTTCGGATTGCGCTCGGCATTGCGCACGCGATCCGCCATCTCGAATCAAAGCACTTCATATACAAGAACCTGAACGCGAAACATGTGCTCCTTCCGCGCCCGGCGGCCCCAAAGCTCACGACGTTTCGCTTGGTGAAACCGATCTCCGAGGCCGCGGTGTTTCGCCGTTCGAACGTGCAAAGCGCGAACTACTGCGCGCCCGAGCTCGTCCGCGACGACCTCGGCCCGGTCACCAACCGCGCCAACGTGTACGCCCTCGGCGCGCTGCTCTACCACATGCTCAGCGGCCTTCCCCCGGCCGACGGGTTGGAAGGCGACGTCAGGGAACTCCACGCCGACGGCGAGATCCCGCCGCTGAAAACCCTGCGACCGTACCTGCGCGACCGCGCGCACACGGTCGTTGGCAAGTTGATGGCGCGGGATCCGGCGGCGCGCCCCGATCCGGGGACGGCCGTCGCCCTGCTCGAGGCCTACGCCAACGATCCGTTGCTCAACAAGTCGATCACGAAAAAAAAACGGCGGCGACGTCGACGGCGCTAGCGCTTACTCGCGTATCCGGCGAATCGTCAGCGTGACGTCCCGGGCCGCGTCGATGGCTTGCGGTTTGTGCAACGTCACCGTGACCGCCGCGACGAGCGGGAACTCCACGAATACCAGCCCGGTAAGTTCGTGCGCGAGTGTTTCCAGCAACGCGCAGCTGTGGTTATGGGCGAACGCCGTAACGCGGTCCGCGACCGCGGCGTAGTCCACGGCGTCGCTGAGATCGTCGCTCCGACCGGCGGCGCCGGCATCCACTTCCATGTCGAGGTCGACGGCGATCTGCTGCGGCTCGGCGCGTTCCTCGGCGGTCACTCCGATGCGCGTGACCAGAACGAGGTGCTCGATGCGAATGCGGTAGGTCATTGCAACGACAGTATCCTCTTGAGGCTCCCGAGTTCGTTCGCCGTGGGCTTGCGGTCGAGTTCCGTGTAACAGACCTGGGCGCGCCACTCGTGCCGCACGATCGCCGTGATCGCGCTCAGACGAACCGCCTGGGATTCGTCGCCGAGCATCACGACCAATTGCCCCATCACGGTGGACCAATGGCCGGCGTCGAGGTGCTCACCCGCTGCGCCGGCGGCGGCGTCGCGCACGGCGGCATCTTTGTGTGCACAGAGTGTTTTCCAGTCGGACAACGAGGTACGAAACACTGCCGGCGCGAGCTTCACGAGGTCCGCCGGCCCGGCGACCAGTCGCGCCTTCAGGAGGGCCCGCAGCGCGTGCCGAGAGCCGATCTCGGACAACGCAAGTGCCGCACGCACGCGATCGTCCGCACCACGCAGATAGGCCTCGATCTGCGCCTCCGCCTGATCGACGGCCGCTTCGCCGGCCGAGTGCGCTCGTTGCAACGCGGCTTTGGCCTCTTTGAGTTTGCCGCCGTGCAGCAACGGCTTGAGATCCGGAACGACTGGCACCGGGCGGCGCCCCACCAATCCCAGCGGAAGCTCTTTGCCGGCGAGATAGTCGAGACGGATCTGAACGTATCGTTGTTCTTCGCCTGTGAGTTGCGCGGCGAGCTCTTCGAGCAACCCGACGTCGATGAACGGTCGCCGCGTATTGCGGCGCTGCTGGCCCAGCGCCAGGATCGTCAGCTCCTTGCGCTCCTCTCCGCTCGCCTGGAGCGCAAGCGCCTCGAACGCCTGCGACCGGTCCGGTGCCAGTGTCAACGCCGCCGCCTCGCGCAGAAGGCCCTGGCCCAGGTACTCCGCATAAAGCCGCCGCTCGTTCACGTAGCGCGCGAAGAGCGAGTGCGGCTGGGCCTCTTGCAGCGACCTGCTAGGCACGCCCCCACGCCATGCTCTTCGGTCCAAGCGGCTTTCTGATTCCCTGCTGAGAAACGTGAGCAAGGCGGATTGGCCGCATTTGGCCAAGGCCAGTTCGGTCTCGAACCCCGTGGTCATGTGCGGGAGCCAACGGATCTTGTTGTCCCGGACCCGGTCCAGGAACTGCAGCGACTCCGTCCGAAAACGGTAACTCCGTTTACCGAATCGGCGTGGCAGCGGCCGGAACTCGAGCACGGTCTTGTCGTCGCGCATGGGTTCGACATCCTCGAGTTCCTTGCGCAGCAAACGATCGGACACAACATGCGCCGCAAGCACCTCGACCGCACCGCCGACGAACGCGTGGCGAAGGTCCTTTTGCACGCCAGGCTGTTCGCAGCGCCGCGCGAAGGACTCGTAGTCGAACTGCGGCGGCTCGGCGGCGCCCACGACGACCGCCGATTCCTCGAAGAACCAGAGCGACACGTGCGGCATCGCTTCGGTCATTGCCTTGAGCAGCCGTTTGAAGTCCTCGCTGCTCTGGGCGTGGATCGGAATCCACTGGCACAACAAACCGCCCGGGTTGAGCCGGCGCGCCGCGGTCTCGTAGAACTCCTGCGTGTAGAGATAGACCGCAGCGGGCGTGTACGGCATCAACGGTTCGAGCGTGATGAGGTCGAAGCCCGGACCATCGCGCCGTAGGTACTCGCGTCCGTCGGCAACCACCGCGGTCGTGTTCTGACGCTTCAAGACTCCGCGGTTTTGATCCGCGAAGTGATCCGCGACATCGAACACCGCCTCCTCGATCTCGACGCAGACCAACTCCTCGATCTCGGGATGCTCGGTCAGCGCGCCCGCGGTCGTCCCGGTACCGAACGCGATGACGAGCGCGCGTTTGGGTGCTTTGTGCAACAGAGCCGGCAGGTGCCCGAGCATGCGCATGTATCCGTATTGCGGCCCGGTTTCCGCCGCGCGGAAGTCATCCACGTAAAGCGAGAGCGTTCCAGACGGAAGATCTTCGACGACCGATACGCCGCAGTGGCGTCCCTCGTGAAACTCGACAAGACGGCGCGGGTACTTCTCGTTCCGCAGGACCGCCGATTGCGTGACAAGCGGCTGGTCCAACCCCGCGGCCACGGAAACCGTGCCGATAGCGCCGATCAGGATGGCCGCGAACACGACTTCGCGACGCCCGACTTTGACTGCGACGATCGCGCCCGCGATCACGAGCAGCAGCGAGGCGGCGACGATGGTGCCCGGGACACCCACGAGCGGGATCAACAGAAATGCGGCGGCGGGAGGCGCGATGACGGCGCCGAGTGTCGAGGCGGCATAGACCGCTCCGCCCTGGCGCCCGATCTCCTGCGGCGTGCAGAGCGCAAGCTTGGCCACCACCGGAAAGAGCGCCCCGGCGGCCAACGTCGCGGGCAGAATGATCGCAGCGGACGCCGCGAAAAGACCGAACGCGTACCGCGCGCCCATGGCGTCCGCCGCGCCGAGCGTGCTCTTCATCGACTCGAGCGGTTCGTAGAGTTTGTCGCTCAGCAAGAACGTGCCGAGCGCCAGCACCGCTTCGATGAAAAAGAGCCGCGCGAGCAGCCGCCGCGGATTTCGGCTCGCGCTCGCGAGTCTCGTTCCGAGCACCGACCCCAGTCCGAGGCCGAGCAGATACGTCGAGAGCATCAGCCCAAAGGCGATGGTGAACCCCTCGAGGAAATACACCAGCACACGCACCCACGCGACCTCGAGCGCCAATCCCGCGAAACCGGCGAGGAAAAACGCGCTCATCACCGGCCCGCCGGCGCTCCCGAAGGCTCCCCGATCGGGTTCCGGGCGAGGCGCGGTGGTGACACGCTCGCCGGCGCGCGCGCTCGCCAGGAGAAAGATCAGGCCGATGAGCACGTTGCCGCCGGCCCCGATCCAGGTCGCGCCACGCATCCCGAACGTCTCGAGCAGGAAAAACGTCGTGAACAGCGACCCGGCCACCGCACCTAGCGTGTTGACGCCATAGAGCGTTCCGAGAACCTTTGCGCCGTCCGACGGTGTTTCCGCCCCCGCCCGCGCCAACACGGGCAGCGTGGCCCCCATGAGGACGCAAGGGACCACAAGGAGCGCAAACGCCCGGATCCACGCACCGCCGGGGATCACATCCCCCGCCGCATCTAAGATCGACGGGAAAACGACCGCATACCCCGCAAGTCCGAACTCGAGCCATGCGGCCCACCGGAGCGGCCGCTTCGCCTGATCCACGTACTTGCCGACAAACAGCGCTCCGAGCGCCAAACCGAGCATGAACGCGCTCAAGACGGCGGCCGTGGCGTCCTTGGACGAGCCGAGAACGAGAGACAGGTGCCGGGCCCAGACAATCTCGTAGACCAGCGCGGAGGCGCCGGACAGAAACACCAAGGGCATCAACACCCGAAGCGGCATCGGATAACGGAAGATCCGGCTGCCACTTTGTGCCGCGAAACTCTGGGATTTCAGGGGTTTTGCCTCCGCATCCGGGCGATCTTACGACACCGCCCCGTGAGCCGGCACTTGCGGCGCGGTGTCCCGGATCCGGCGCTGACGGATCGTCCCTCTGAGTGGCCCTCCCCGGCAAGCTCGGACGGCTCAAGATTCGGCGGCGCGTCATCCGAAAGGAACACCGTGCGGAGAGCCACCCAGCAACGCCCCCAAAAGGCCGGCCCCAAGACGGGCATGAAAAAAGCCGTCGGGCTCGACAAACCCTGTCGGCTCTGCGAGCAGACGATCTACTTCGGCTACGACGGCCCCGTGGAGGGCATCTGCGGCCGTTGTGTCGACCTGATCCGAGGCAAGAAGGCGGGCAACAGCGGCAAGGCGCGGGTGGTGGTCCGGGACAGGCGTGCGAAGGCGTCGCTGAGCTTGCTGTTCCTCGCATTCGCCGTTGGCGTCGTTGCCGGCATTCTCGCCCAGCCGTTTGTCGCCCAGTTCTAGCCCCGGCTGACAAGACGGCACCCGCCCGCGTCCCGCACTCGGAATTCGCATCGGGCTCCGCGATTTCTCCGTTCCTCTGAGAGGACTGTGGAAGTTCCGGGGTTGTCGGGGCGTCCATGTAAAGACAAGTGCATGGTTGCGGGTGCTACAAAGCGCCCTTATCGTTGGCAGGAATCCTCCCGAGGGGCCCTTCGTCTGATGCGCCGACTTCTTCTGATCACCTTCGCCTCCCTCTTCGCCACCGGCTCCGCGTACGCGCAGGATCCCGACGACGGAAAAAAAGAGAACGGAAACGCCCAAAAGCTGGTCCAAATCCAGTTCAAGGCCGGGACCAAGATCACGGACATCTTGGACCACATGAAGAAGTCCACCCAGCGGCCGATCATCTACGACACGCAGGACACCCGCATCCGGCAGCGGGAACTCGGCACGGATTTCACCCATCGCGTCCCGAGAGACCAGCTCTATCAGGTCTTTCGGGCCATGCTCGCGTTCTTCGAGCTGACGGTCGTGCCGATCGGCCCCGAGGGATTTGAGATCTATCTCATCATCGGGTCGCGATCGACGAACCAGCTCGTCAAGAACAAGGCCGAGTACGTCGATTACGCCGAACTCGATCGCTACAAGGATCAGGACGGCCTCTACATCAGCTGCGCCATCCCGCTCCGGTACATCGAAAACCTCCAGGTGCTGCGCACCGCGCTGAGCACGATGATCAGTCCGGCCGGCATCGGCCGCGTGCACGAGGTTTCGAGCACGCAGACGCTGATCATCCAGGACTTCGCGCCGACCGTTTGGGCGATGTACCAGCTCATCAAGCAGATGGACGTCGAGCCGCCGGGCAAGAAGCTCATTATGGACTTCATCGAGCTGAAGTACGCGTTCGCCGACGAGGTCGCGGACATCATTTCGGATCTGGTCGCGGCCCAGCGCCAGGCGGTGTCCCAGGGCCGCCCGGGTCAGGCGGCGTTTTCCGGCTCGCGGTCACCGGAGCCGCGCATCCTGGCGTACGAACCGAAAAACGCCCTCGTTGTCGCGGCGACGGCCGACGATTTCAAACTGATCCGCGAACTGATCGACCGTTTCGACCAGAGCGCGTCCGACGAGTCACTCGTCGAGATCGTTCGCCTCAATCACGTCGAAGCCGAGGACGTCGCGGACACGCTCAACCAGGTGCTCGAAGGCCTCGGCGGCGCGATCACCAGCCCCGGGCAGGCGCCCGGCCGCCCGCGCAACCCGAACACCGCACGCACCGGCGGAAGCCGTCAGCAGCAGGAGCCGCAGGTCACGCCGGATCCCGGCACGAACTCGCTCATCATCTCGGCGGATCGCAAAACGCTCAGCGCCATCAAGGACATCATTCGGGAGATGGACATCCCGAAGGACCAGGTGCTGATCGAGTCCGCGATCATCGCGGTTGCGCGCACGGACGACTTCTCGCTGGGTGTGGAGTTGGTCGGCGTGGACGAAACCGGCCTGACCAGCGACACCAGGTCCGGCTTCGGCGTCACCAACTTCGGCCTCTCGACGTTCGAGGACACCGACGGCGATCTCATCCCCGACCTCAACCTGCCCAACGCCCTGCAGACTCCGGGCGGCGGTTTGGTCGCGGGTATCTTCCGCAACGGCGGGATCCCGATCATGCTGAACGCGCTTCAGAGCTTGAACAACGCCAAGATCGTGTCGATGCCCTCGGTCATCACCTACGACAACGAAGAGGCGCACCTGGAGTCGGTGCAGGGCCAGCCGGTCGGCTCGATCACAGACAACCCCTCGGGCACGCAGACGAGCGGATTCGACAGCTTCCAGAACGCCGGTGTGACTCTCGACGTCTCGCCGCACATCAGCGCGGACAACTACCTGCGCCTGGACATCGAGGTCGAGGTCTCACAGTTCACGGGCGACCCGCCGTCGTCGGGCTTCCCCTCCCCGCGTCAGCAGAACATCCTCCAGACGACAATCGCGCTGCCCAACGAGCACACGGTCGTCATGGGCGGCCTGATTCAGGAGGAGTCGACCCTGACGGAGAGCAAGGTGCCACTCCTGGGCGACATCCCCGTGATCGGCTACCTCTTCAAGAACCGCACGCGGCGCCGGATCAAGCGCAACCTGTTCATCTTCGTGACGCCCCACATCCTGCGGCAGCACGGCACGAGCTTCGATGATCTCCACCAGCAGAGCTGGCTCGCCAAGGAGAAGGCGGACACCCTCATCGAGAAGATCGAAATCCACAACTCCCGCTTCAAGAACGACCCGCGCTACCGCGAGCAGTTCGAAGGCGAGGACGGTGTGGCGGCGCTCGACGTCGCGTCGCTGCTCGATGCCGGCCGGTTTATCGACCTCCCCGCGGACGAAGCGCTGCGCGAGGTCGAGAAGCTGCGCGAGAAGATCGGGAAGTAATACTGGCCCAACGCGTGACCGCGTTGGAGCTTCAGTGATTCCGGCCCAACGGGTGACCGCGTTCAGTGATTCCGGCCCAACGCGTGACCGCGTTCAGTGATTCCGGCCCAACGCGTGACCGCGTTGGAGCTTTCCGCTCGAACGGTCTGAGGTGTGGCGGTGCCGACGGACGATTCGAGTGCCTGACTCCGTCGGAGCTGTGCCCGGACGCGGACCTCCCCTGCTAAAATTCACCGCTACGGTCGAATGCCGGCTCGAATCCGACGGGTATGCCCGGTTTGGAAGAGTTCGATGGCCCGGCGCGTCCAAGGAGAGCGGAAGGCACTACAGCGAGAGTTGGCGCATGCGAGAGTTGGTTCGTGAGTTCATCCGGGAGCAAAACCTCCTGGCCGAGGATCGCCTTGAAGAGGTATTTCGTCTCGAGGAGGAGACGGGCCAGAGCTTCGAGCGGATCATCCTCCACAAAGGCTACATGTCGGAGAACGACATCCTGCGGACGATGGCCCACGCGCTCGAACAGAGCTATCTGCCGGTGCGGAAGGAATGCGCAGTTCCCGACGACTTCCTGGCCAACGTGCCGGTGAACTTCGCGCGCAACTATTCGCTTGTCGGTGTCGGCCAGGAGAACGGCGCCGTCAGGGTCGCGACCGCCTTCCCTCTCGACACGCATCCGATGGACGATCTCGCGCACATGCTGCAGACCGAGATCGAGCCGGTGCTCGCGCCGCGCGCCGAGATCACCTCGCTGATCAACCGTGCGTACAAGGAAAAGGGGGGCATCGTCGGCGAGACGATGGACGGCCTCCGCGAAGACGACATCCTGAAAGAGGCGATCGCGCTCGATGACAGTGAGGACCTGCTGGCCACGGCCAACAAGGCCCCCATCATCCGGCTCGTCAACATGGTCCTGTTCCAGGCGCTCAAGATGCGCGCGTCGGATGTGCACTTCCAGCCGTTCACCGACCGCCTCCAGGTCCGCTATCGCATCGACGGCGTGCTCTACGACATGGAGGCGCCGCCCAAGAAGGTCCAGGACGCGATCCTCAGCCGCTTGAAGGTCATGGCGCAGATGGACATCGCCGAGCGCCGTCTGCCGCAGGACGGCCGCGCGAGCGTGAAGTTGGGCGACAGCGACGTGGACCTGCGCTTCAGCTCGGTACCGACGAGCCACGGCGAGCGCATGGTGCTGCGCCTGCTCGACAAAAGCGCGCGCCTCTACGAACTTGCCGAGATCGGGTTCGAAAAAGACAACCTGGCGATGTTCCGCAAGTACATCCAGTACCAGCACGGCATCATCCTCGTCACCGGCCCGACCGGCTCGGGCAAGACGACGACGCTGTACGGCGCGCTCTCGGAGGTCAACTCCTCCGCCCTGAACGTCATCACGCTGGAGGATCCGATCGAGTACCAGCTCGACGGGATCAGCCAAATCCAGATCAACGAGAAGAAGGGCCTCACGTTCGCGAAGGGCCTGCGGCATCTGCTGCGCCAGGACCCGGACATCATGATGGTCGGTGAGATTCGCGATGTGGAAACCGCGCGTATCGCCATCCAGGCCGCGCTCACGGGCCACCTGGTGTATTCGACACTGCACACGAACGACGCGTCGAGCACGCTCACCCGCCTGATCGACATCGGCATCGAGCCGTACCTGGTCGCGTCGTCGCTGGTCGTGGTCGTCGCACAGCGCCTGGTGCGCAAGATCTGCCCGGACTGCCGCGAGCACGCCGCCCTGACCGAAGACGACCTCCTCGACCTCAAGGCGATCAACATCGACCCCGACGAGTTGCCGGACCGAAAGCTCTGGAAGGGCAAGGGCTGCCCCACGTGTTTCACCACGGGGTACGTGGACCGCTCCGGCATCTATGAGATCCTTCCGGTGGACGAGCACGTCAAAGAGCAGCTCATGGACCGGATCAACTCCACCATGATCAAGAAGGCCTCCATCGAGCGCGGCTGCCGCACGCTGCGCATGGACGGCGCGTTGAAGGTGATCAGCGGGGAGACGACACCGGCGGAGGTGTTGCGCGTCACCCAGCTGGACGCCTTCTAGCCCGCCATGCCGATCTACGAGTACAAGGGTTTTTTCCGGGACGGCGGCACGCGAACGGGGATCGTCGACGCCGACTCTCCGCGCGAGGCTCGGTCCAAGTTGCGCGACCAGGCGATCATGGTCACCGACCTGACGCTATCCGCGGTCTCGGAGCGCGAAGAGGACAAACCCAAGACCAAGCCGGGGATGCTCGCCGCCTGGCGCCGCGCGGTCAGGGTCGACAAGCGCTTAAAAGGCGCGGACGCCATCCCGATGTACACGCGGCAGCTCGCGACGCTGCTGCGGGCGGGCATCCCGCTCGCCCAGGGCCTGACGGCCCTGATCGAGCAGATCGACAAGCGCGACATCGAAGCGATCTTTCGGGACGTCCGTGAGCAAGTAATGCGCGGCAAGAACTTCGCGGAAGCGCTCGAACTCCATCCGCGCGCCTTCGACGTGCTGTTCGTCAACATGGTTCGCGCCGGCGAGGCGTCGGGAACGCTGGACGACGTCCTCATGCGCCTCGCGGACTACCGCGTGCGGCAGCAAAAGCTGAACTCGCGCGTCAAGACGGCTTTGATCTACCCGATGATCATGATGGTCGTCGGAGCAGGCGTCGTGATCTTTCTCGTCAACTTCGTCGTGCCGAAGCTCGTGGACGTCGTCAAGGCGCGCGGGCAGGCCATGCCCTGGACGACCCAACTGCTCGATTCCACGTCGCGTTTCCTGCAGTCCAACCTCGTGTGGATCCTGATCTCCGGACTCGTGCTGTGGATGATCTGGAAGTACGCCGTGTTGTCCCGGCCCGAAGTTCGCCTTTGGTGGGACGGCCTCAAACTGCGCCTCCCGGTGTTGGGCGACCTCTTCAAGAAACAGATCGTGAGCCGCTTCGCCGTGACCATGTCGACGCTGTTGCGTTCCGGCGTGACGGTTCTCGATTCCCTCGCCATCGTCAAGTCCGTCATGTCGAACAAGCTCATGGAGAAGGTTCTCGAGGAGGTGCGTACGCGCATCCTCGAGGGCGCGGACATCGCGACGCCGCTCAAGAAATCCGGAGTATTCCCCCCCGTGGTCGGCTACATGGTGGCCGTGGGCGAGCAGACCGGCCAGCTCGAGGAAATGCTCGACCGAATCGCCGAGGCCTACGAGGACGAGATCGAGACCAGTACGGCCCGCGCGCTGGCCGTGCTCGAGCCCGCGATGATCGTCCTGATGGCATTTGTCGTCGGCTTTATCGTGGTCTCCGTGATGATGCCCATCCTGCAGTCCACCACCGGTCTCGACCGGTAACTAGGAAATCCCATGCACACGAAATTCGCCGGCTCCCTTACGAAATCCAAGGGCCCCGTTTCCAAGCGACGCGCGTTCACCCTGATCGAGATCATGGTCGTCGTCATCATCATCGGCCTGCTCGCCGGCCTCGTCGGGCCTCAGATCTGGAAGCAACTCGGATTCGGTCAGAAGGCGACCGCCGAGACCATGTGCCAGCAGCTCTTCAACAACGTGAAGTTCTTCGAAGCGACCAAGCGCATCAAGGTCACCGAACTTCGGGAACTCGAAGAGCCGTTGGACGAGGGCGAAGATTCCTACATCACGCTGCAGGATGATCCGTGGGGCAACGCGTACTGGCTCGAGTCCAGTGGCAGAAAACGCCATGTCTGCAGCGCGGGACCCGACGGCCAGGAGGGATCCGAAGATGACATCTGCTACCCGTCCAAGGAAGAAGCGTAGCGGAGTGGACCGATGACAGGGGAGGACGCTCGCAGCGGGAACGCGATCCCGGCCGGCATGGCGCGCGCGTTCACACTGATCGAGATGGTCGCCGTGCTCGTTCTGATCGGCATGCTCATCGTGTTCTCGCCGATGGCGCTGAACACGATGGTCGCGGAGCGGGAACTCGAGGCCGAGGTATCCCAACTCGGCAACACCATCGAGCTGATCCACATGCAGGCGGTGCTCGTCGGCGCGGCGCACGCGATGCACTACGACACGGAGAACCACCGCTACGCGTATCAACTCCCCGAGACGAGGGAGGAGACCACCACCGACCCGGACAAGAAACCGGTCGAAGTCTCCATCCTCGACATGGATCTCGATCCAGAGGAACTCGAGTGGCATCAGCTGCCGCGCGGGATGAAGCTGAAGATGTTTGAGGGCAAGAACGAACTCCGCGGCCGGTACCGCGTCGTGTTCACACCCGCGGGGACCGTCGACCCCCACACGCTCGTCGTGGACTCCGACTCCGTGTCGTCGCTCAACGAGGAAGACCGCGCGCGCACGATCAAGGTCAACTTCCCCGGGTTTGTGAGCTACGCGCCTGGCCGCCGCGTCGAGGAGTTCAAGAAAACCGAGTCGGAGCTGGGCCGATGACAGCCACGCCGGCGAGTCGTCGCGGACTCACGCTCCTCGAGGTCGTCGTTGCGCTGATGCTCTTCGCGATGATCTCCGTGATGCTGCTCGCGAGCCAGGGCATCGCCCTCGACCAGACCGTGCGTGCGCGGACCGAGCGCGACATCGCGTACCTGCTCGGGTTCCGGCTGCGCATGGTCGAACTGCTGCCTGACGACTACGAGGAGAGCGAGCAGGGCGAGTTCCCCGCGTCCGGCAAGTCCTCGAGGTTCCTCGATGAGAGCGAGATCTTCGGGGAAAAGTACCGGCAATACACGTGGGAGGTCTTCAAACAGGAGACCGTCGGCGCGGGTTCGGACAGCGCCGTCAGCATCGGCGGCACCGAACTCGATCCGCTGTTCTCCGAAGAAGGCGGATCCGCGGAGGATTCCGGCGAGGAAATCGCCGAGAAGGAATCCGGCGAGGTCGATCGCATGCTGATGATTCGCGTGACGATCTTTCCGCCTAACTGGGATCCGATGGGCGATCCTGCAGCAAACACGATCAAACCTCGCTCGGCATGGACCGCGATCCCGCTCGCGGATGAAGAGGAGGTCGAGTGAAACGCGCGTTCACACTCCTCGAAATCCTGATCGCGACGATCCTCTTCGCGCTCTTGATGGCGAGTTACTACACGGCGTTCATCCAGGTCATCGAAACCGAGAGGTTCGCGCGCGAATCCCGCCACTTCGGCGCGATCGGCCCCGCGATCCTCGACCTGATCGAAGACGATCTCGTGAGCCTCTACGTGCATCCCCGCGCGCCGGACGCGTTTCCGCTTCGCGGCGATGACGACACCCGCTCGGGGAAGCCGGCCGATTCGCTGCACTTCCTGACCAGGCGCCCATCGATTCACCAGGAAGAGGTCGAGAACACCGGGAAGTATTTGCGGAGTCCGATCAACGAGGTCGGATACCGCCTGGCCAGGGCGGATCGAGACCTCGGCGACGTGCGGCGCATCTACCGTCGCGAACAGTACTACGTCGACGGCCCGCCGCTCCAGGGCGGCGACTACTTCGAGATCTACGACCGCGTGGTGTCTCTCGACATCATCTACGCCGGTTACCGGGTCGAGGAGGAGTCCACGACGTCGGTCGCGGAACGCGAAGACAGCCGGCTCGAGAAGTTCGAGAGTTGGGACAGCGAGGAGCGCAAAGGCCTGCCGTCGGCCATCTTCGTCATCCTGACGATCGAGTCCCCGAGTTTGGGCAAGATCCAAAAAGACGCCGACCCCAAGGATCGCAAGCTGGAGACCCTCGTTCGCGTGATTCGGCCGCCCCAGGCATTCGACATCGTGCCCCCCGACGGCGACGGCTCCGGATCCGACGGCACGATCCCGAACCAGAACAACGGCCAGGGCTCAAACGGCCGCTGACTCGCCGGCGATCTTGCTCACCCGCAGATTCAGCATCTCCACGAGCAGCGAGAAACCCATCGCGAAGTAGATGTAGCCCTTGGGGATGTGGAACTCCAAGCCGTCGGCGATCAGCGCGGTGCCGATCAACAAGAGGAAGCTCAAAGCGAGGATCTTCACCGTCGGATGTTTCTCGACGAACTCGCCGATCGGTTTGGCCCACCACATCATGAAGCCGACGGAGAGGACGACGGCGGTGACCATGACTCCCACATCGTTCGCCATGCCGACGGCGGTGATCACGGAATCCAGGCTGAACACCATGTCCAAGAGCATGATCTGAACAAGGACTCGGCCGAGACTCGCGGCTTTCCCGGCCTTGGCCTCCGCTTCGCCCCCCTCGACCCTGCCGTGGATCTCGTGCGTGCTCTTCGCGATCAGAAACAAACCGCCGGCGATCAGGATCAGATCGCGCCCGGAAAACCCGCGGCCCAGCAACTCGAACAGAGAGTCGTTCAGGCCCATGATCCAGGTGATCGACAGCAGGAGCGCGATGCGCATGAACATCGCGAGCGCCAATCCGATCTTGCGCGCCTTGTCCCGCTCCTCCGCCGGCAGTTTGCCCGCGAGGATCGAGATGAACACGATGTTGTCGATCCCGAGCACGATCTCGAGGGACGTGAGCGTGAGAAGTGCGATCCAGGCTTCGGGGTTCGTGATCCAATCCATGGCGGCGCGGCCTCCAGAGTCCGATTCGGGCGGATTGTAGCGGCCCGCGGCTACCGAACGAGTCCGCTCAGGCGCCGGTCTTGCAGAACAACTCGACCTTCGCCCCGAGTTCCTCCGGCGTAAGTCCGAATGCGGCCTTGAGGTCGGACGTGCTCGGATCACCGGAGTAGTACCGCACGACGAAGTCCATCAACGCCTTGCGATGGCGCCCGCCCTCGCCCCGATACAAGAAGTGGCACGTCGCCGCGGACTGCTCGTAGAAGATGCTGAACTCGCTCAGCTTGCTCGGGATCAGGTGCCAACGCAACGCCACCGTGACCTTGGACTTCTTCCCAAGCGACTGTGCCGTGCGCTGATCGAGTCCATAGAACAGTTTCCACGGGATCAACGCGTTCTTCTTTCGCAGGGCGTCGACCGAGTCGATGGATCTGGCGTGCGGATTCGAGAGCGAGTACGAGTCACGCTCGATGTCGTACTGGCCCTCCTCCATGAAGTTCGCAATGCCCTCGATGATCCAGTAACCCGGTGCGGCACCACTGCGCTGCGAACCGTTCGGCAACTGTAGGTTTTGTTCAGCGAGCCACTGATGCGTCAACTCATGCATGAACGTCCCGACGATGCGGCGCTCCGCCATGAGATCGGCGTACCAATAGAACCGGGAGACTCGCTCGCTCGGAGAGTAGTACCCCGCACTCCATTTCAGGAATTCAGGCCGCATGATCGGGCGTTCGGTGCCCGATACGCTCAGGTATTCCTTCTTGCTCTCGTATAGATACACCGTCATCAGAGCGCGAGCGGGCGCGTCTTTCGGCGCCGGGAACAGATTCGACAGTGCACGGCACGCGAGGGTTCCGTAGCTGAGACAGCGTCCCGCGAGGCGGCTGTCGCCCAACGGGGTGATGAACCGGATCGGTCCGGCTTCGATCGCGTGGAGATCGCGTCGCCAGAGCGAGCGAGCCCGCTCCAGCCGGGTGCCATCCGAAACGATGCGTCCGCCCGAGCTCCGAAGCGCGAGCTTCCAACTCAGCCAGGATCGTGCGTCTCCTAGTGGAAACTCCTAGGTCGCGTGTTCGGCGAGCAGTTGCGAGGCGAGCGGATCCTTCGGCGCACGTTCCAGCGCCGCGCTGAGGATCGCGTAGCCGGACTCCGAGTTCTTTTGTTTCAACTCGACGGCGGCACGTTGCGCCAGTAGCTGCCCGTAACGCGCGTCGAGCTCGGCGCTCTTGCCTCGCAAGCGGTCGCTCGTCGTCGAGCCCCTGCTGCGTTTCTGGAACGCGATCTTGACGCGGGTGACCTCCTTGCCCGACAGGCCCGCTTTCTCCGCGCGCCGCAACGCAGAACGCGCCAGCCGCATGTCGCCGACCTGCGACGCGGACATCGCCAGCCGCATGTACTTCCGGCGCAGCTCCGTGTTGACGAGCGATTCGTATGCGCGGAGTCGATGCTCCAGGGACGGCGCGTAGAGCAGCGTTCCGTCGTCGCGCTCCGCGAGATAGACCTGCGAGAGCGGAATGACGATCTTGCCCGCACGGCACTGGTCCGCCTCGATCTCGACGGAATCGGCTACGGTCACCTCGCCATAGCGGTCCACGACCCGATCCGCGCGCACCAAGGTCGCCAGGCCGAGGATGGCCAGCCATGTCCACACCGGAGAACCGATCATTGAAGATCCTGCTCCGTGAACCCGCGCAGAACAGCTCCTTCCCGCTCGAGCACGTACACCGCGCGGTCGCCAGGAACGGCGCCGAACACGGCGGACTCCACGGGCAGCTTCCAGAGGATCTCACCCGTCTCGATATCCGCCGACCAAGTCTCGAAGTACACGACGTCCCCGAGAACCGTCGGGGAGACGACGTTTGACAGGAGCTCGGGTGTGTACTTCCGTTCCGCCAGAACCCGACCGCCCCCACCTTTCCACCACAGCCAGGACTTCGCGCCGCGTTCCATCACCACGAATCCGCCGCGGTAGATACCGGGATGGCCGAGGAACGAAAACAGACCGCTGACAAGTCCGCGCTCCCCAGTCGGTTCGGCCGGCAGGAACGCGTGCGTCGCATTTCTACCGCTCGTGGTCGGTAAGGGATACGGCGACGCGACGAGAATCTCCTCGCCGGTGACGTGGATGGACCCTCGCCGGGTCAGAACGGAGGCGAATCGGTTGCGGCTGCGGCGACTCAGGACGTTCCAGGTTCCGTTTACCGTACCTCGCTCGCGGTCCAGCCGAAGCATGACCAGTCGGCCGACCGCACCACCGAGAACGAACACGTCGGGTCCGTACACCGTGGGTGTTCCGATGCACAAATAGAATTGCTTCTGCTTTGCGCTCGGGTACGTCCAGTTCGGTTTTCCGGATCCGACCAACAGCCGCGCGAGCCTTCCCTTCCGCACGGTGAAGACCTCGTTTCCGACGACCGTGATTTCCGGCGGGTGAGCCCGCTCGACCTTCTTCTTGGACTTTGTCCTGCCTTGGCCGGGCCACTTTGGCATGCCGGGAAGCGTGCACTTCCATGACTTCACGAACGTCTTTCCGATGAGCTTGTAGCTCATCATCTGGTCACCGTTGACCGCAAGTAGCACGTGGCGGTTCCAGCAGTGGATCACCTGCCGGTTCGCGGCGGAGATAATCTTCTTCGCCAGGATGCGTCCGTCGGCGAGGTCCACCGCCACCAGTTGGCCGCCGCTTTTGTAGTTGCACAGGACGAAGCCGACCCCGTCCCAATGCACCAGCGGCGCGAGTGCTCGGCCGGGCAGCGTACAACTCCACGATTCGCTCACGCTCCGCGTGATCGGAATCGCGTTGCTGCGCCGGCTGCGCGAACCCGGGCCGTGTGGGCCCGTCCATCGGGCAGCGGGTGCGATCGCGCCGTCCGGTTCCCCCGGCGCGGCAATGCACA
>JAZFYD010000183.1:0-12203 GCA_036443405.1 Planctomycetota bacterium | reverse complement strand
GCAGAGGGGCAGTCGGCGTTCTCCGACCATTCGTCCTCGTCGAAATCGAAGAGCCAGGTCGCGCTGTCTAGACTGGCTTCGGGTCCGAAGGGAGAGCCGCCGACGGCGACGAATCGATCGACCGGATCGGGAAGGTAGTCGAGGAAGTCGTATGTGTGCCGCGACATCGGACGCCCGTCCGGTGTCTTGGTCCGGCCCTCTTCGTTCCGCCCATCACCGGGCCACATTGCGCTCGGCTCGGTCAGGCGTGACCACCGGAAGGTGTTGAGGTCGAATCCGTAGAGCTCGTTGCCCGCGTAGTCCTGGTGCCCACCACCCCAGATGATCAGGCGATTCCGTTTGGTATCCAGGGCACCTCCGCTCCATGCCTTGATTATGCCGTTGAAGTTGCCTCTGGGAAGCGGTACCGGTTTATGTGCATCGAGACGCGTATCCGGGATTTCGTACCACGTGCCCCTTTCCATCGCGGCGATGGTCGCCCGGACCTCGTCCGGATCCACGCTTCCCAGCGCGGGATTGACGATGATGAAGATGAACGTGTAGCTCAGCGGCGTACCGTCGTACTCGGTGCTGAGCTTGACGGCGTGGTTGCCGTCGGAAAGGACGTCCGGATCGACCGTCCACTCGAACGGTGCCGAGTCGAGTACGGCCGCAACCGCACCGTCCACCTCAACGGTGACTTCGTCGACTTCGCCCAATACGACAAGCGTGACGGGAGCACCGATCTCGGCTGCTTCAACGGGGCCGACAAACTGCACCGGGATGTTCTCGTCGGGTTGCTCGGTGACGATCGGCGGGCCTTCGGACCCGGGCCGTTTCTGTTCGACGTTGTCGTCGAACAGCTCTTCGAACTCACCCAAACACCCGCCACAACAAATAAACATGGCGAGCGCTAGAGGCGTCGCCCATGCGGAAAAACCAAACTTCATTTCTTACCTCTGAGGGATGCGCCACCCCTCATACATGTCGTACCACCCGATAGAGGCACGGCAACTGGGATTGGCCCCTATTCTCCTAGTTCGAGGCAGGCGGGCCAAGTTTGTCGGCGCTGTCTCAGGACGAGGCGTTGCACGTCGGACGACGGATTCGGGCAGCCAAACCCACAATAAACCCATGAATCTCGGTCACACGGTGAAGTCCGCTCGGCATCCGGGACGATTCAGGTATTGGTATGGCTCTGACCACGCACGAGAACGGGAATCCGCCCTCCATCGCGCCTGACGAACTCCGGATCGAATCGATGCCGGCGGAGCATGCGTTTGCGGGGCATCGCGAGGCATGGACCGGGGTGGTCCGGGAACTCGGCCTGCATCTTTCGCTAGGGCCGGACTGGGTCCGCGCCGCGGCGGTCGCGCATGGTCAGTGGGACGGGATGCGGACGCTGGTCGCGTGGCGCGGGGACGAGCCTGTGGCGTTTGTGCCGTTCCGGATCTGCGTCGAGCGCATGTGGGGCATTTCCGTGCGTAGCCTCGATCTCGGCGGCAATCTGGTTGCGTATCACCACGAGTTCGCTGCGCGCGAGTGCCACGAGGATCTGCTTCGCCATCTCACGTCGATGGGCGGATGGGATCTTCTTCGCGCGCTGAACCTGAATGGGAGTGGCGCGACGCACCGGGCGCTTTTGGCCGCAGCGCAGGGTTCGATGACGGCGGTCACCTATCCAGACGCCGAGATCCCGTTTCTGCCGGTCGCGGGTTCCTGGGACGACTTCCTGAAGGACTGCGGGCGCAAGCTTCGCAAGAACGTAAAGCGGAACGAGCGAAAGATCGAAAGCAGGAACGTCGAGATCGAACGGTTCACGGTGCCGGAGCACGTGCCGCGGTTGCTTGATGCCATGGTTGCGATCGAAGCTGCGAGTTGGAAGGCCGAGGCCGGGTTCGCGATTACGGAGCGGCCGGTCGAGGTCGAGTATTACCGCGCGCTGCTGCCCCAGCTCGCGAGCATGGGTGCTCTCCGGGGGATTGTCGCGAACCTCGATGGGAAGCCCATCGCGTACAACCTCAGCGCATCTTGGAACGGCCAGTACGGTGACCTGAAGACAACGTACAGCGCGGAGTTCAAGGACCTCGCGCCGGGATGGTATGTGCGGCGCATGGCGATCCAGGACGCGCACGACGAAGGCGTCGCAGAGTTCGACTTCCTCGGACCGGCCGAGGCCCACAAGCTTCAGTGGACCAAATCCGTTCGGCGCCACGTCAACGTCTTCCTGTTTGGACCGTCTCTCCGTGGGCGCGCCTTGGGGTTCCTAAAGCGGCGCGTTCAGGCGCGCCGCGAGGCCGCCGCCTCAGCCGACGACGCCGGCGAATAGCGCTGCTAACTCCCGTGTGCGTCCTTCACGCGAGTGCTGCGCGACCGATTCATCCACGCCGGCCTCGCGCGGGGTCTCGCACTCCTTTAGGAAGGCACGCAGGCACGACTCGATCTCGTCAACGGAGTCCAGTGCCGCGATCGACTCGACACCGTTTTGGAGGAGCATGGACGCGGTGTCGCCGGCTCGGTCCGTGAGCGCGAGCACGGGCCGCGCGGCGCGGATGTACTCATACACCTTCGCGGGAATCTGGTGGTTGCAGTTTGCGGCTTGGAAGAGCAGCAGTCCGTCGGCGTGCAACATCTCGCACAACGCCTCGCGATACGGCCGGGGCGGTTCGAGTCGCACCACTTCGTCGAGACCGCGTTCGGCGATCAGTCTGCTGTGATGCTCGTCATGTCCCGTCGCGCGCAGCACGACCTGGAATCTCGGTGTGTCCGCGGAATCCGACACAAGCTTCACCGCGTCGAAGAACGCCGAGGGGTCGCGTTCTTTCGGATAGAGAATCCCGGCGTGAACGAGGCGCAGCGGGGCGCCCGGTTCCCGTTTCGGTGCCGGCAGCGCTTCTGCGCTCCTAAAGTCCTCTTCGTCGTAACCGTTCTGGATCACGGCCCAACGGTCGTCCGTGATGTCCGGATACCGCTCGGCGTACATGCGCCGCGCGCCGGGCGTCGTGAACACGGCGCGGGTGCAAGTGTGCACCGTTTCGCCCTCGATCTCGCGATACGACTCCCAACGCTCGCGCGGAGTGGGATAGTGGTCCTCGGTCATCGAGTCGCGAAAGTCGGCGACCCACGGGATGCCGCTTTTCCTGTGCAGGGCCAATCCGATCGAGTGCGCGGTCGCGATCGGATAGGTCGACCAGATCACGTTGGGGCGTTCCCTGGCGATGATCTTGAGTCCCGCGCGCGTGCCGCCCCATGCCCAGGTCTTCCAGTTGTCGGGCAACGCGAGCTTCAACGGGTAGCGGCCGAACAGTGACAGATGGCGAGAGGTGTCCAGCGCGAACGCACGCACGACCCTCACGTCGTCCGGAACCTGCTCGAGCTGGCTGTCGTCGGTTTCGCGGTACGCGCGCGGGTGCACCGTGAGAACCGTCGGCTGCCAATCGTGATCGCGCAGGTAGCGCGCGAACTGGAGTGTGCGATGCACGCCACTGCTCCCGCTCACGGGCGGGAAGTGGTAGGCGATCATCAGGACGCGTTTCGACCTGGCCATGACACCTCAGGCAGCGGGACGATGGGTTGTTCGAAGGTCCCGCGCGGGCGGATCGTCGTGGCGGCCCCGTTGTCGATCAGCACTTCCGCCGGCATCGGATGGCTCAGGAAGCCGACCGGGCTCGCCGTGAGGCCGTAGGCGCCGGACTGCAACACCGCGACGAGATCGCCCGGTTTCGTCTCGGGCAACTCCGCTTGGCGGCCAATCGTGTCGAGCGGCGTGCAGAGCGGGCCGACGGTTACCGCGGGGCCGGCGGTGTCTTCCGTGAGACGGGATGCGTTCACGATGGGGTAGTCGCGTTTGATCACCTGGCCGAGGTTGCCCGACGCGGCGAGGTGGTGGTGCATGCCGCCGTCAAGGATCACGAAGCGCTTGCCGCGCGATTCCTTCACCGACAGGACGCGCGCGAGGTAGAGCCCCGCGGGGCCGGCCAGATAGCGGCCTGGTTCGAGGATGAATCGCGTGCCCGCGAGCAGGGGTTCGGCCTCCGCGGATGCGAACAGCGCGGTGGCGCCCGCTCGCAACGCGGCGAGGTCCAGCGGTTTTTCGTGCGCGAAATACGGCACACCCAAGCCGCCGCCGAGATCCAGGGTGGCCACCGGCGCGCCCGCGAACCCGGCCGCGCGCTTGGCGACCTCGAGCGCGTGGGACCACTGGTCGCACAACACGCCGGCGTCGAGGATCTGCGTGCCCGCGAACATGTGCACACCCGAAAACTCGAGGTGTTCGCTCGCGACCAAACGCCGGACGACCTCTTCGAGGCGCTCCTCGTCGATGCCGAACGCCGCCGCCTGCCCGCCCATGCGCATCGCGCCGCCGGTTCCGGCCGCGCTCGGGTTGACACGCACCGCGGCGTGCACCTTCTTGCCCGTGTCCTTCGCGATGGCTTCGAGCCGTTCGATCTCCTCATCGGATTCGATGTGAATCTCGCCGATGCCGGCGCGCACGACGAGGTCCAACTCGGCCTCGCCCTTGCCCGGGCCCGCGAACAGGATGCGTTTAGCGTCGCCGCCGCCGGCTTGCGCACGCAGGAACTCCGCGGCCGATGCGATCTCCAACCCCGTTCCCGCCTGGACGAAGTGGCGAATGACGGCCGGGTTCGGGTTCGCCTTGACCGAGAAGTAGATCTCGATGCACTTCGGCAGCGCGCCGCGCAGCTCGTCGAGGTTGCGCCGCAGGATCGCCGCGTCGTACACGTAAAGAGGCGTGCCGTGCTCCTCGGCCAGCTTCGAGACGGGTATCCCCCCGACCACGAGCTCTTCGCCGCTCTTTTCGAAGTACGTTTCGAGCAGGTGGGACTTGAGATCGAAGTCGCTCACTTCGCGACTTTCGCCCCTGCGTCACCGACACGTTCCGTGCGTAGTTTCTTGTAGTCCACCTTGCCGTTGGGCGAACGCGGGAACTCGTCGACGAATTCGACGCCGCGCGGTGTCATGTGCGGCGGCAGTTCCTTGGAACACGCCGCGAGGATCTCGCCGGCGGTGGGGGTCTTGCCCTCGGCGGGCCGCACGAGCGCGTGGATGCGGTCGCCCATCACGGGGTCCGGCAGTCCGATCACGGCGGCTTGCGCGGCCAAACCCGTGCCCATGATGACTTCCTCGACCTCCGTCGGGCTGACGCGATAGCCGGACGACTTGATCATCGCGTCGTCGCGCCCCACGAAAAAGAAGTAGCCGTCCTCGTCCATGCGCACCAAATCACCGCTGTAACAAACGAGGTCGCCGCCCTCGTTGTCCCGCACGAGCGGGTTTTGGCGAATGACGCGTGCCGTGTCTTCGGGGCGGCCCCAGTAACCGAGGCTGACCGTCGGACCGCGGTGCACCAGGATGCCTGTTTCGCCGGGCGCGCAGCGCTCGCCGTTTGCGTTGACCACGAACACCTCGGTCTCGGGGATCGCCTTGCCCATCGATGTCGGCCGCGTGTCGATCTGGTCGGGCGAGAGGTACGTCGAGCGAAACGCCTCGGTGAGGCCGTACATCCAGACGATGCTCGTGTGGGGGATGCGCTCCCGCAGGCGCCGCGTCGTCTCTGCCGGCACCGCGCCGCCGCTGTTCGTGATGTAGCGCAGGTGCGGCAAGTCTGTTGTCTTGAACTTCGGCGCCGCCTGCGTCAGGACGGCCCAGATCGTCGGCACACCGGCGAGGCCCGTGATGTTCTCGGCGTCGGCCGCCTTCACGATCTCGTCGCCGAAGCGGAACGTCAGGAGCACGAGGGCCGCTGCCTTGTCCACCGTCGTGATCAGCTGGTTCAGGCCGTAGTCGAAGCTGAACGGCAGGACCGAGAGGATGCGTTCGTCGCTTGTGAGGCCCAGGTAGTCGCACACGATGCGCGACCCGGCAATCAGGTTGCGATGGCTGAGCATCACGCCCTTGGGTCGTCCGGTCGAGCCCGACGTGTACAGGATCGCGGCGAGGTCCTCGCCCAGCGTGCAATCAGCCGCCGCCGGTTCGGCGGGGGAGCTCTCAGACAGCGAGTAGAGGCGCGGATCCGTCGCGTCGCCCGCGTCGTCGATGAGCACGACGCGCTCGACCGAAACGGCTGCGTCGAGTGTTTCCTTCAACTGCTGATAGCGCTGCGCGCTCGTGATCAGAAAGCGCACGCCGCAGTCGTTCAGGATGTGGCCGACCTGCGCGGGGCGCAGGAGCGCGTTGACCGGCACGAACACACCGCCCGCGAGGCTCGCGCCGAAAATGCCGTGCGCCTCTTCGAGGGATTTGGGCAGAAACACCGCGACGCGGTCGCGAGCGTCCAAGCCGCATGCCTGCAACGCACCGGCGACCGCTTGCGCGGACGCAAGAAACGCGTCGTAGTTCTGCCGCCGCTCCTTGTCGACCAGAGCTTCGCGTGCGCCGTGAAGGCTCGTGCTTTGCTCTAGCAGGTGGTGCAGCAGATACGCCAAACCTACGCCCGCTTCTGCTCGACAAACCGCATGAGCGCGTTGATGTTGCCGAAGTTCTCGGGGTTCAAGTCGTCATCGCCGACCTGGATCCCGAACTCCTGCTCGAGATGGCCGACGACGTCGAGGATCCCGAGGCTGTCGACGATGCCCCCTTCGAGCAGGTCGTCCTCGTCCTTGACTTGCTGATCCGCCGCGAGAGGGAAGCGCGAGTAGATGAAATTGCGAATGGAGCCGACGATGTCGCCGCCGGCTGCCACGGGATTGGGCTCAGATGTCACGATCGCCTCCCATCATCCACCAGTTCTCGGGATTTCGAAGCGTTGAGGCGAACGGGCTCATGTCGTCCACGAACAGGACGATGCCCGGCCCCGCTTCGCGGACCACGAATCCCAGATCCGCCGCCATCCGTGCCGACGGCGTACCGTCGGGAAACTCGGCCTGCACGCGTTCCAAGCCGCGTGCACGGGCCATCGCGCAAAGTTCGCCCAAGAGCGCCTGCCGCGCGCCGCGACCCGCGGGAGCCTGCAGATCGGTCACCGTCAGGCAGCCCTCCTCTGAGCAGCGAAAAAACGCGAACCCGATCAGGGCGCCGTCGCTCTTCACGCAAAGCGCCTCGTGTGGCCACATGGTGTGCTGCGCGTAGCGCCAGCGCAGATACGCGGCCGAACGAAGACCGAACACGTGCGCGGCGGGTGCGTGCTCCTCGTGGAAGCGTCCGAGATCCTCGAACTCGCCGTCGCACAGTTCCAACGTGAGGTTCTGCCGCTTGAGCATCGAGTCACGCGCTCTCAACGCGGCATCGCCCGCGGCCGTTGCGATTCCGCCGACGACGCCGGTGCCCAGCTTCTTCTTCACCTTGCCGCGCACGCTGACCATGCGAACCCAGCGGCGCGTCTCCGCGAGCGGGTGGCCACCCATGCGCTTGTAGATCGCGAGCATCGCCGCGCTCGGATAGTCGTAGCTGAACACGAAGCGACCGTCCTTCATGGGCTCGAGCGATGCGCGCAGCAGCTTCAGCGCGGGGCCGAGGCTCCGATGTTTCGCGTCGATCGCGAAGTCGCTCAGGTTCAGCGCGGCGACACGCTGGCCGTCCACGACCATGGAACGGGGGTAGCCGGCGGACGTGCCGATGGGCTCGCCCGTCTCGGCGTCCTCGGCGAGCCATACGAGTGCGCGGCCGTCGGGGTTGCTCAGGTAGAGCCAGTCGAGGCGGCGCGCCGACGCGGCCTCGGGCAGACCGCTCGATAGGACCTTCAGGATGGCCTCGCGATCCGCAACGGGATCGGCTTCACGAACGCGAATTTCGCCCAAGGATGCCCCGGTTTCCCTCGTGATCGGCGCGCAGCGTGCCCGACTTGATAGAGAAACCGCTCCGGGGCCAATCCGGCCCCGGTTTGGGCGTTTTTTGGCGGCTAGGGCACCGTGACGCTGGTCACGTTGGAGATCGCGCTCATGTGGTCGTTTTCGCCGAAGCAGTAGACTGCGAAATAGACCGTCTGACCGCTCGGAAGGTCGTCGATGTCGAGGGACTGACTGGTGTTCGGGTCGCCCTCGAGGTCCTGGGCGACCGGGTTTGCGAGCCAACCGGCGCGACTGTCGGCGCTCCACGTGAATTCCGCCGTGATCGGAAGTGTCGACCAGACCACGTGGAACCGGGCCACGTCGTTGGGTGTGGTCCACGAGATGCGGGCCGAGCCCGAGCCGTTGCCGGATACCAAGAGGTTGCCGATCGAGCCCGGTGCGTTCGGAGTGATCGGGTAGTTGATGTTGCGCACGGTCATCCGCGCCATCCATTCGCCGCTCCACGATTCGAGATCGCCGTACTCGGCGCTTCCGCCGTTGATACCGTCGTCGAGGTAGTCGGCGAGGCGTGTGAGATAGTCGGCGCGGCCATAGCGGCGACCGAACCAGGCGACAGGATCGCCCAGGGTGGCCGCAGTTCCGCTGCTACCTTGGAGCGGCTCGTCGTCCACCGGATTGCGGAAGTAGCCGAATCCGGAAAACGTGTGGTTCCAGTCCACGATGCCCCAAATCACCTGAAACGCGTTGGCCTCGATTTCGGGGTCGTGTCCACGCACCTCGGTGTCCATCTGAATCACGGCGCGGCTGAGGTAGCCGATCTGGAACGCCGCCTCGTCGAGGCCGGTGTAGTTGCCCCAAGCGCCGTAGCGATCGTCGCGGCCGTCGAGGACCGTGATCGCAAGCCGTTTGCGCGCGGCTTCGAGGATGCCGTCGTTGCCTGTCACGCGGTACGCTGACATCTGCGACGCGATCGAGTGGCCCTCCGAACGGGAGTTCGCCCAGCTATCGACGCCAAGGGCGCTCCAATTGGGACGTCCTTCCATCGAGCGCTCGCCCGACCGGAACTCGCCGATGAACTCGTACCAGTCGCGCACCCACGGGTTTGCGGACAGGAAGTAGAACTCTTCCACGTGATAGAACCACGCGTGCGCGGTGTCCCACGGGCGCCAGCCGCCGAAATCGGTCCCGGCGATGTGCTCGCTGTCCAACGGCAAGCTCGGTTCGTTGCCCGTGAAGTGGGCCCGCCAGCTGAATCCCGCGTAGGGATCCGCCGTCGGGTGAATGCGGTCGAAGTCGTCTTCGAACTTGTACTCGGCGATCCACTGCGGACGGCAGTTGAGCATTCCCCACACGTGCGCTTCGACGGACAGCCAATCTTCGACCTTGGACGAGGCGTAAACCACGGATGCCGAACTCGGCACACCGCCGGTGCCCGCCGTGTACTTCCGGCCGGTGTCTGCCTTGAAGTTCATCCAACCGTAGTTGTAACGCTCGTTCGATTCGTCCACGCGGTCGTCGTCGTAGTCGAGCCGCTTCGAGTCCGAACCCGTGATCGGATCCACGGAGGGGAACACACCATCGAGGTCAAGCGAAACTGCGGTCGATTCGTAAACGTGCAACGGGACAAACGGCGTGGGGTGGTGGTGGAAGTTGCGTGCGAGATCGTCGAGTTGGCTTGTCGGCACGTCGGCGCCGTGGAAATAGAACAACACTTCCTTGACGACGTGCTGCATGTCCTCGAGCCAGTAGAGTCCGGTCGAGTTGATCTCGCCGTCGTGGAACTGCGCGCTCCACTTGGGCCACAGGCGAACCTGCATCGCGTCCTCGCCGTCCACCTCGATGCCGTTGGGCCACATCTCCGCCATGTGGCGGATCGCAACGAACATGCCGCGATTCTCATCGCTGAGATCGGCCCAGCCGTAGGTTGTCAGACTGCCCTCGTTGTTCGTGACCGCGAGCGCAGTGTCGTCGGAACTCCGGCGCACCGCGGCGTCGAACAGCGAACTCTGCACGAGGTAACGGCCGCTTTCCGGATCGCCCTCCCACGTCGTTCCCGGGCGCGTCGTGAGGCGCAGCGTCGGGTCGCTCAATTCGGGTTGCACGTGCAGGGAGACGTCCTCGAAGTAAAGCGGTGCCGAAAAGCGCACGTTCTTCGCGGAGTTTTGGAGCTGATAGTCGACCTTCACGGTCGAACGGCCCGCATACGCGTAGAAGCGAACCGCGAAACCGTGCTCGTGGTCGTCGGCGGCGTTGTAGATCGTGAGGCCGCTCACGCGCACTACCGCGCGCATGGGGCCACTCTCCTCCACGACGACGCGCAGGTCATCGCGGTCCGCGGCCTTTTGAATGTCGCCGTCGAGGCGTCCCGTAAACACCGGGCCATCCGAGTCGCTGACGATGCGCTCGGAGCCGGAATAGCTGCCGTCACCGTTGCTATCGAGCCAAACCTCGTCGAAGAGAGTGAACTCGTTCGAATCGATAGTGAATTTCAGCACGCCGGTGTCAACCGTCACGACACCGTCCGATTCGTCTACGGACACCGCGTCCTCGGGGGGCGGCGAGCCGCCGCTCGTTTGCACGGTGTAGACCGTCTCGCCGTCCGGCGGCGTGGTCGCTTGGAATTGCACCGTGATGTGGCGAATGCTCTCGTCGCGCGCCCACCAGCGGTTGAGCACGTCGAATTGCGCGGGAACCGCCTCGCCGTCGGCGCCCACGAGGCGGAAGCCGGTCGTGTTCTGGTGTTCGCCGTAGTGGAGGGGGACGACGGCGGTCACCGGGAAGTCGAACGAACCGCGGCCCGAAACGTCCTTGACGGTAAGCGCTACGCCGTCGATCACGGCGCCGCCATCGGCGTCCTGCTGCGTCACATCGACGTGGGTTGCGTAGCTCGTGCCGTCGACGACCAGCTCGACGCGGCCCCAGTCGTGGACGCCGTCCTCATCAACCATCGTGGTGACGGTGATGGTCTGCGGCTGGTCCCACGTTCCGACCTCGAAGATGAGTGTGCCGCCCGCGGTGACCTCGAGAACATCGCCGCCTGCGACACGCGTCGTTACGATGACCGTTTCTTCAGGCAGGCGGTCGAGCCGGACCGTGAACGTCCCGGACTGACCTTCCTCGATCACCAACGAACTTTTGTCCGTGATGAGGCCGATGACATCCGGAAGCGTGGGGATCGGAACGCTGCCGCTGGGGCCGCCTCCTCCGCCGCCGCTGCCGCCGCTGCATGCCGTCAGCGAAAGACACACCGCTGCTGCGGCTACGAAGTTGAAAATCTTGTTGCTCGACACATCGACCTCCTTTGATGCGTCGCTTCCCGGCAGAAGAATCTAGCCGCACTTCCAAGTGATCGCATCGTTCTCTCTTCGGTAACTGGCTGCCTCGCTCCCAAGCTTCCGATGAACCCGCCGGAAACTAGGGAAGAGGCCCTATAGCTTTGCGTGCACCCGGTTGCCCGGGGCTTGCCTTTGTCGGAGAGCGGATGGTCCATGCCGATCCGGCCTCCGCGGGAAATCTAGCCCTAATCAGACCGCAGGCAATGGCCCGATTTGGTTCGATGTCGTTGTTGCCGCACGATTCGCTTCAAGCGATCCGCGACCGGCGTCGAAGATTGCTTGTATCGCGCGGTTCCCGGCGCCCCCCCCCCCGACCCCACCTGCCTCGAAATGAAACGGCTCCTCTTTCTCGCCCACCGGATTCCCTATCCGCCCGACAAGGGAGACAAGATCCGCTCCTACCGGGAGTGGAAAGCGCTCGTGGACGAGTTCGACGTCACGCTGGCTTGTTTCATCGACGATCCGGCGGACGAGGCCCACTTGCCGTTTCTCCGCGAGCACTTCCGCGAGGTCATAGCGGTTCCGCTGAAACCGCTGCCCGCAAAGTTGCGCAGTCTCGCGGGCCTTTTGGGAAATAAGCCCTTGAGCCTGGCGTACTACGCCGATTCGACGATGCGACGGCTTGTCAGCGAGGCCGCGGCGCGCGCGCCGTTTGATGTGGTCTGGGTGTTTTCCTCCCAGGTCGCGCCATATGCGGATTGCGCACCGAACACGCGGCGCATCCTGGATCTGTGCGATCTCGATTCGGAGAAGTGGCTACAGTTCGCCGACGCATCCGGTCCGCCGAAGTCCTGGCTCTACTCGCTCGAAGGCAAGCGGTTGGGAAAGTACGAGGTCGAACTCGCGAGCCGGTTCGATGCGACGCTGCTCGTCTCGCCGGCGGAGGCGCGAACGCTCTCAGAGCGCAGTCCCGGCTCACGTGTCGAGGTGGTGCCGAATGGAGTCGATCTCGACTTCCTGGATCCCGCGCCGTTTGACGGCGTGACGGTGGATCATCAGACGTGCTGCTTCTGCGGGTACATGGACTATTTGTCTAACATCGATGCCGTGAAGTTCTTTCACGACGACGTGTTGCCGCTCGTGCGTCGGGAGATGCCCGACGCGCGTTTCAAGATCATCGGCGCCAACCCGGCGCCGGAAG
>JAZFYD010000182.1:0-10299 GCA_036443405.1 Planctomycetota bacterium | reverse complement strand
GGAGATCGATCGCGTTCAAGAGGAGACACGCGACGAGATGGAGGGGGTCCTGGACAACGACCAGAAGGAACAGTTCAAGGACGCGAACACGGGCGCGCTCTTGGGCGGCGCTTCGGGGCCCGCTGGGGGAATCTCCGTTTTCCACTCAGTGTCCAGCACCAGTTCGGACGGTGAGCATCGCGAAGGGGCAACCACGACCGGATTGATCGTCGGTGGGATGACACCGGTTGAGATCGAGATCGTCGAGGAGACGGAAGAGCCCTCGGACGATTAGGCGCTGTTTGAGCCGAGCTCCGCGAGCCGAAGGACGACACTCCCGGCGGGCGTCCAACGTAGGTGGGGTCGCGCCCCGCCTTATACTGGAGACGTCGCCATGGGAATCCGCCTTTGTTTTCCGGCAATTCTGATGATGGCCAGCTTGGCCCTGGTGCTGGCGCCCCTCGCGGCGCGCCCTACCTCGGCGGAGGAGACGCCGAAACCGGCCCCCGAGCCGGAACCGGCGCGCGCGCGCCCGATCTACAACGTGGACCTGACGGACGTGTCCGGTCGCGAGGTCAGCCTCGTCGCGTTCTCCCGACTCTCCCCCAGCGACCATTTTGTCGGATACAAGGGCTCCGCGCACATCGAGGTTCCCTACAGCAAGGTTCGCGAGTTCCGGCTGCAGCCGCCGCAGCGACCGGGTGCCCGGCGACGCGCGAAGATCCTGCTGCGCTCCGGCAACGAGATCGAAGCGAGCTTCGACGAGCGAGAGGGCGAACTGCTCTTCAGCGGGTACGCGCAATTCGGCCGTGTCCGCATCTTCTTTCGCGACATTCGTTTGCTTCGCATCCGTGGCGAAACCCGCAAAGAGGACTTTCCGCGCTTCGGCAAACCGGCGGCGGGAGTGGATGCCCGCATCGTCGACCGGCAAGGCGTCTCGACGGAACTCGTGGGCTTCCGGCGGCGTAACGGAGAGAACGTGTTTCAGGGGATCTTCGGCTCGATGACAATTGAGGTCCCGCTCCGCATCATCAAGTCAGTGGTCATGAAGCCGGACGAGAAGTTGGGCAAGTTCGCCGCGCGGGTCCAATTGACCGGCGGCAAGTTCGTCGAGTACCACGTGCCCACGTATGAGGAGAAAGTGCTCTACGGCGGCGACGCCGAGTTCGGCGACTTTCGACTCACGATGGGTGACATTCGGCGCCTCGATGTCCACCGCGTCACGCCGCGCCTGTCGCGAGTCGATCCGCTGCGTTCAGCGGGAGAGGAGTCCCCGCCGGGGGCTACACCGCCCCGTCCCGGAAAACAGCGTTGACGCACCCTCACCAGCGCGGGCCCGACTCCCGCTACCTCCTCGATTTCGACACGCGCGATCTCGCCCGATACACAACCGACCTGCTCGTGGTCGGTGGTGGTGTGGCTGGCCTCTCCGCGGCGCTCGCCGCCGCCCCAGGCGCGCGTGTGCTGCTCGTTCGCAAGACGCGTGGGCGCGGGACCAACACGGGGATCGCGCAGGGTGGGATCGCGGCGGCCTGGAACGCCGCTGATGAACCGGCGCGGCACGCAGCGGATACCGAACGTGTCGGATCGGGCCTCTGCGATCCGGAGGTCGTCGCGGCCGTCACCGAAAGCGCGCCTGCCGCGATCTCTCGGCTGATCGAACTCGGCGCGCAGTTCGACCGTGACGGCGAGGAACTCCATCTTGGACAGGAGGGCGGACACCGCGAGCGCCGCATCGTGAGCGCCGGCGGTGACGCGACTGGCAGGGAGTGCATGCGGGTGCTCGAGTCCGCGGCGGAGGCCACGCCGGCGATCCGGACGTGGGACGACGCGTTTCTCATCGATCTCTTGACCCTAGATGGCCGCTGCGTGGGCGCCCTGTTGGAACGCGCCGGGGAACCGGCCGTGGTGATGGCACGCGCGGTGTTACTGGCGGCGGGCGGAGCCGGGCGTCTCTATCGGGAGACCTCGAACGTCGCGTCCGCAACCGGCGACGGAATCGCCGCGGCGTACCGCGCGGGCGCGCTCTTGCGCGACCTGGAGTTCGTGCAGTTTCATCCGACGACGCTCTACCTTGCCGGGAGCCCGCGCCTGCTCATCACAGAAGCCGTGCGCGGCGAAGGCGCCCGCCTCGTCGACAACCTCGGCCGGCGTTTTCTCGAAGCGACGCACGAGGATGGCGACCTGGCTCCCCGCGACGTCGTCTCCCGCGCGATTGTCGAGCATCTCGGCCGGCCGGGAGTCGAGGACGTGTATCTCGACTTCACGCATCTCGCGACCGCCAAATCGACCGAACGATTCGCGGGCCTCGCCTCGGTGTGCCAACGCTACGGACTCGACTTGACCCGCGACCGCGTGCCGGTGCGCCCGGCCGCGCACTACTTCATCGGCGGTGTGGCGACCGACCTCGACGGCTTCAGTTCGCTTCCGGGGCTCTTTGCGTGCGGCGAAGCGTCCTGCACCGGTTTGCACGGGGCAAACCGGCTCGCTTCGAATTCGCTGCTGGAAGGGCTCGTGCTCGGCGACCGGGCAGGCCGCGCCGCGCAACGGGAAAACACGCCGCTGTTCCAGGGCCAGATCGGCACGCCCACACGCCGTCGCGGCGGAACACTGCACGACCTCGCGGACCTTCGACGGTCCTTGGCCAGCCTGATGTGGCGACGTGTTGGAATTCAGCGCGATGCGGCGGGTCTCGAGAGCGCGATCGAATCCATTGATCAGTGGTGGGGCTTTCTCGATGCGGTTGGACCGACCGGGCGCGAAGGTTTGGAACTCGCCAATCTGCTCGAACTCGCCGGCCTCGTCGCGCGCGCGGCGTTGGCGCGACAGGAGAGTCGCGGCACGCACTTCCGGCTCGATTTTCCGCAAGCCTCCGAAAGCGTGGCCCGTTCGCACTACAACATGCAGCGCGGGCATGAGCCGTTTTTCGAGGCCGCTTCAGAGCCCGTTCGGAGCAAGAGTTCCGGTTCGGAGAGTAATACCGGTTCGGAGTAAGAATGGTTGAGACAGGGTTTCGTGATGGTGTGGCGCGAGAGGCGGAACGCGCGGTGTTGATCGGCGCCATCTTGCCGCAGCGCGAAACGCAGCGCGAGGGTGTCCTCGACGAGTTGGCGCGCCTCGCCGATACGGCCGGCGCGACGATTGTCGGCGAGCTGACACAGAAGCTCCACCGACCGCACGCGTCGGCGTTTTATGGCAAGGGCAAGGCCGAGGAGCTCGGCGAGCTTGCGCGTGCGAACGACGCCGACCTCGTCATCTCCAACGAGGACCTCTCACCGGGCCAGTTGCGCAATCTCGAGAAGCACGTCGGCCTTCGCGTGGTCGATCGCACCGAACTCATCCTGGACATCTTCGCGATGCACGCGCGCACGCACCAGTCGCGCCTGCAGGTTCAGCTCGCGCAGCTGCAGTACCTGATGCCGCGCCTCAAGCGCATGTGGACGCACCTCTCTCGCGAGGGTGGTACGGGCCAGGGCGGCGGCATCGGCACGCGCGGTCCGGGCGAGAAGCAGATCGAGATCGATCGCCGGATCCTTCGCAAGCGGCTGACCGAACTGCGCCGGGAGCTCGGCACGATCGCGGCGCGCCGCCAGCGCATGGCGTCCTCGCGCGACGCGTTCTTCACGATCAGTCTCGTGGGTTACACGAACGCCGGGAAATCGACGCTGTTGCGGCAGTTGACCGGTGCGGACGCGTACGTCGCCGACCAGCTGTTCGCCACGCTCGAAACGCAGACGCGAGCCTGGATGGTGCCCACCGGCAAGCGGGTCTTTCTCTCCGACACCGTCGGTTTTGTTCGCGACCTGCCGCACCACCTTGTCGCGTCGTTTCACGCGACGCTGGAGGAGGTGATGCGCGCGGATCTCATCCTGCACGTCGTGGACGCGGCGCATGCCGACGCGTTGGGCCAGGTCAGGGCGGTCGAAGACACACTGGCCAGAATCGGTGCGGAGGAGACGCCCCGCCTGCTGGTCTTGAACAAGATCGATCAGGTCGAGGACGCCATCTCGTTGAACGCGCTTTCCCGGGGCCGCGAGCCGGCGTGTCGTTTGTCCGCCTTACACGGTGGGACGGGCATCGCGGGACTCGCTACGAACGTCGAGCGGTTCATCGCCGCGCAACAGGTGGAGACCGCGTTCGAGGTTCCGGCCGGAGCCGGCCGTTTCCTGGCGTATCTCGAAGAGCGGGGGACCGTGCTCGACCGGCGATACGTCGACGGTTCGGTCAACGTCCGCGTCCTGCTGAGCCCGGCCGACCGCGCGCGCGCGTTGCGCATGGCCGCGCAAGAAGTCGCCGACAGTTGATACCTGCCCAACGGCTGACGCCGTTGGAGCTTCCGGTTCGCGCGGCCTGGGTTGCGGCAGCCGTTTGGTTTGGCCCAATCGTCTGAACAACTCCGAACGCCGAGCCACATCTCAGACGATTCGAGAGCAAGGCTCCAACGGCGTTAGCCGTTGGGCAGACTATTCGTTGCGCAGACTATTCCTTGAGGCGGATCACCGTCCCTTTGGCGACCTTGGCGCTCCAGAGGTCGTTCAGTTCCATGATCCGGCTCACCCGGGCGCCTTCGCCCTTGGTGCCGAAGTACTTGCGACAGATCGTGTAGAGATCTTCGCCGGACTTGACGGTGTAGTGGGTGGGCACCGTTTTCGGCGATGTCGCGCGTTTCGATTTCCCGCTCGTCTTGGGGGCGGCCGGGATCCGGAGCTTCTGGTTCTTGTAGATGACATTCGCGTTCTTGAGGCCGTTGGCCTCGACGATCCACGCGACCCCCTTGTAGGTTCCGTAGTAGTGCGTGGAAATCTCGCCGAGGGTCTCGTTCGGCTTCACGACATGCACCCGTTCGCGGGCCGGACTCTTCTTGGGCGCCGGCTTGGGCGTGGGCTGTGGTTCGGGGATGTCGCGAACGGGCGCGGGCTTCGGTTTCACGTTCGGCTTGGGGTTCACCGGCCGGGGGTCCTCGCGGGAACCATTCTCGCGGGAACCACTGTTGTCCGGAGACGGCGGCGTGTCACCGGGCCCGACGGAGAGCGACGCGGTGTTGTTCTGTCCGCTTGCAGGTTCGAGATCGCGCCCGGTCCAAACGTCGTAGGCGATCGCGCTCACGACGACGAGGAACAAGAGCCCTAGGAGAAAATACTTAACCCGGTCCGCCATCGGAGCCTCCTGCTCTGCCAATCGTGTTCAGTCCATTTGCCCTAGATCGGCCATACACCCTTAGATCGGCTCAAGGGCATACATGACTGAGTTAGTGTATCGATGTTAGTCCCCAAGATCTGGGGGTCAAGCCGGGAATCCGCCCTCTTCGTGCGCCTGAAAAAAAGAGCGGGAGGGCCTGGGTAGGCGCCTCCCGCGGAAAGACTGCAAAAAGCCTAAGAACGGCCGGGGGATCGTCACGCGGCGGCGGGTGTCTCCGCGACCTCGCTGATCCGGAGCCACTTCATGTAATTGACGATGAACAGCATCATCAGGCCCGCGGGGATTCCCAGCATCAGGTTGTTGAACACGGCGACGCTGCCGTCGCCCTCCACTCCACCGATCGCGAAGTCCAGGACGAGAAACAACACGGCGCAGGCCGCGGCATACACCGCTGCCTTCTTGGCGAAGCTCTTGATGGTGCCGCCGGTCACCTCCCAGAGCCACGGCAGGAAGATCACCGTCGGGCTCGCGATAAAGATGGACGAGTAGGTGCCGACCAGGACGCCCACCACGAGGATGAACGCGAATCCCTCGAGGGAAGATTGCGCGCCCCAGTTCATCACCAATAGGAACAGGACCACGAGCCACGTCGTGGCGGTGGTGCGGAGTGTGCGGCTCAGCGTCTGGTTGATCGACTTGTCGATCGTGTCCGCCAGTCGCGTGCGGCCGCCGGCGCCGCGGTTTTCGCGGATGCGGTCGAACACCACGATGGTGTCGTTGATCGAGTAACCGATCAGCGTGAGGAATGCCGCCACGGTCACGAGGTTCAGTCTCGCGTCCACGAGTCCGAACCAGTTGGCGATCGCCACGACTCCGAGCACAACGGCAACGTCATGCACGATCGCGACGATCGCGGCGAATCCGAACGCCCACGAGCGGAACCGGAACGCGACGTAACCAATGATTCCGATAATCGAGAGCGCGATCGCCTGGATCGCGTTGTTGCGGTGCTGCTTCGCCGAGAAGGGGTCGATGCGGTCCGCGAGTGGAATGGGATCCGTCGCGCGGAAATAGCTCGTCGTGTCGATGTTCTTGATGCCGTCGAGTACCGCCAGTGCCGCCTTCGCCTCGGTTTCGCGCGACGCGGTGATGTCCTCGCGTGCGATCTCGTCGCCGAAGTACGCTTTCGCGAATTCGTGGTCATAGTTCGCCAGCGCGGTGTGGATGTGGATCACCGTCTGGGCAGCCCGTGTCGGGCTTTCCTGAAGGGCCAAATCGAAAACCGATCCCGCTCCGGGCACGGCCTCCGTGGCCGTCACCTTCGCGCCGGTGAGCGGAGCGAGGTCGCCGCCGCCCTCGCTTTCCGTGTGTTGGCGGAATGCCTCCTGCACGAGCACCGGGCTGATGCCGGAGTCCTCGAGGTACAAGGTGGCGACCGTGCCACCGCCGGTCCCGGCGGGTTGCATCGTCGCCTGCAGCGGGCCAGGCATCAGTTCGTTCTTGAACGTCTTGCGCAGCGCCGCGACAAACGCGTCGATCTCGGTCTGCGTCGAGATTTTCTGCGAACGGAGTTCGCAGCCGTTGGCGTCCGTCTCTCCCAAGTCCGCGCCGAGGCCGGCGGACGTGAGCCGCACCGACACGTCGGCAAACGCCGGATTCTCGGACTGCATTTTGGCAAGGCGCTGTTCGATGTCGTCGAGCGCCACCGTCTTGTGGAAGCGAAGCACGAGTTTGGAGCCCTCGGTGAAGTCCAGGTCGAACTTCTTCGTCTCGGGCACCGCCGCGAACAGGATGAAACCACCCAAGACCGCGATGGCGGAAATCGTGCCGGCTTTCCTCCGGTACGACATCCACGGGATCGATCGCGTCTTGAACGAACCGGTCATCTTCGCTTCGGTAATGATCCCCTTCTTCAGCAAGACGGCGAACAAGGTGCGGGTTACATAGAGCGCCGTGAACATCGACGCGATGATGCCGATCGCGAGCGTGATGCCGAACCCCTTCACGGGGCCGGATCCGATCTGGAACAGGAAGTACGCGGTGATCAGCGTCGTCAGGTTGGAGTCGACGATCGTGACGAGCGCCCGGTCGTAGCCCGTCGAGATGGCCTGTACGAGCCCGCGTCCCCGCGCTTTCTCCTCGCGGATGCGCTCGAACACAAGGATGTTCGCGTCCACCGCCATGCCGATGGTCAGCACGACGCCTGCGAGGCCCGGCAGGGTCAAGACCGCATCGAACCAGTTGAGCACACCGACGAGGATGATCAGGTTCAAGAGCAGCGCGAGGTTGGCCAGGAGGCCGGGGCCGAGATAGGCGAAGGCCATGTAAACCAGCACGGCCATGAAGCCGATGGCGATGGACCAGATGCCGCGACTGCGCGCGCCGCCCGCGAGTTCCGGTGCGATGGTGCTCTCGGAAATCAGCGTGGGCGTTTCGGTGAGCGCGCCGGCCTGCAGCACGGCGGCGAGCGAACGCGCTTGTTTCTCGTCGAAACCGCCGTAGATCTGACCCGACTGGCTGAGCTGGCTCTCCAGGTTGGGCGCCGTCTCAACCGCGTCGTTGAGAATGACGGCCATCTTCTCGTTCTTCGTTGCGGTGAGGCCGGCCATCGCGTTCTGTCGAAGTTTGGTGACGTCGAAGCTGACAACCCAGTCGCCGACGAATTGGCCGGACTGCATGCGAGGATGCGCACGAATGTTCTGCAGGTCATCACCGATGACGTTGTATTCGTCGAGGCGGCAGAGCACCCACGGGAAGACCTTGCCGTCTTCGCTGCGCGGCGGCAGGCGATCGCTGGAGTAGCGCTGGGCCCCGCTGGCGGTGAGTTCGTGCCAACGCAATCCGTCCTCGTAGAGCCCGTTCTCTTTGTCCGATTCCAGGCGGTCGGACGGCTTCACGGTGCGGCCCGCCACGAGTTCCTCGCGCGTGCCGGATTCGATCGTCTTGTGAAAGCGCTCCCAATAGCCGTCGAACGAATCTTCGCCGGGCTCCACCGTGATGCGGAACTCGAGGTTACCGAGCACGGTGATGAGGCCCTTGACTGCGTTGACCTGCTCCGTGTCCTTCGCGCTGACCTGGACCGAGAATCGGTCGCTGCCGATCGGCTGTAGGACGATGTCCTTCAAGCCGTAGCCGTCAATACGCTGTTCGATGACCTCAATGGCCTTCCCCAGCGTGTCCTTTTTCTGCGCGGCGACGACGCCGGCGAATTCGAACTTGAAGATGAGCTCCGAACCGCCTTGCAGGTCGATGCCCAGCTCGATGCGTCCCTCTTGCGTATCGGCGTTGATCGCCTGATTCGCGTGGTAGCACATGAATGCCACCACAGAGGTGATGATGACGAACCGCCATCCGAGATTTTTGGTCATGGTTGATCCTTAGAAACCTGATTCTTGAACGTGACACCGGGGACCGCGAACGGCACCGGCACACGCCGATCTCACCGTTGCGGAGAGAGGGCCACCACGTTCGGCGGCGGAAGCGCGCCGAGTCCGGCGCGTCGTTCCGTGCGTAAATCCACTTGATGGACGGCCGCGGGCCTGCGCGAAAAGCGCGGCGTTTCGACAACACGTTCGGGCGCATGCGCGCGTGAGAGCGGGAGGTCGGGCTCCGCGCCGCCGATCGTTTCGAGCGGGCGGGAGGCGTCGGTATCCGGGCGATGAAAAGCCGGTCCTTCGAGACGGTTTCTAGGAACCGGTTTGTCGTCACCCTCGTCCGTGTCCGGCCCGTCCTTGTCGAGCTTTCCGTTTTCAAGATCCTCGTCGTCGGCGGTGTCGGACGCGGCCGCGGCGTCGGGATCTTCGGTCTCGCCGGCTTCTTGCCCCTCGGCTTGTAACTCGGTGCGATCCGGGTCCACCGCCGGCGCGATCTCCAATGCCATGGCCGGTGCGGTCGCGATGACCGCAATCAGCAACAGGACGACGAGATCGCGGGCGAGCATGGCTCAGCTCTTCGCGACCGCCTTTTTCTGCTTGGCGTCGTCGGACTTCTTGGTTTCGGGCTGCACGATCGTGTGGATCGCGCTGCGGGAGAACCGGATCCGCATGTTGCCGCCGACGTCCAACGTCACGGTCTCGCCGGCTTCGTCGACTGCGGCGACGGTGCCGTGCATGCCGCCGGTGGTCACCACCTTGTCGTGTTTCTTGACCTGTTTGAGCATATTCCGGCGTTGTTTCTCCCGCTTCTGGGCGGGACGAATCAGCAGGAAGAAAAAGACGACGCCCAAGCCGAGCATCATGAACAACGAAGAGTTCATGCCTCCGGGGGCTTGGCCGTCCGCGGGTGCGGTGGGTTCGGTGGCGAGTATTAGGGCGGTCATGTCGAACGGCGCATTCTAAACCCTCGTCGGCGGACCTGCGAGTCATCCGGCCGTAAGGCCAAGCCGCCCTTCCGGAGGAATTTCGTACCGAAGCCCTATAATCGCTCGGTTCTAACGATGAAGGTGTTTGTCGCCATGTCCGGCGGGGTCGATTCGGCCGTCGCCGCGCTCCTCCTCAAGCGCGAGGGCCACGAGGTCGTCGGGATCCACCTGCGCACGGGTGTGACCTCGGAGGAGGCGCCGCCCGGCGGCCGGCCGCGTTGCTGTGGCGCCGAGGAGGCCATCGACGCCCGGCGTGTGGCGGGCATCCTGGGGATCCCGTTCTTCGTTCAGAACACCGAGCGCGATTTCCGCGCGATCATCCAGAACTTCGCGGATTCCTACGCACGGGCCGAGACCCCCAACCCCTGCATCGCGTGCAACACCGATGTGAAGTTCGGCGCTTTGCTGGGCCGCGCCCGCGCGCTCGGCATGGACGCGGTTGCGACCGGCCACTACGCGCGGCGCGTCAAGAGAAACGGCCGCTGGGCGCTCGCCCGCGCGCGTGACAAGGACAAGGACCAGTCGTACGTGCTCTACGGATTGACCGAGACGCAGTTGCAAAGCGCGCTGTTTCCCCTTGGGGATCTGACGAAAAGTGAAGTGCGCAAGCTGGCGCAGGAGGCCGGGCTGCCCGTCGCGGACAAGGCGGAGAGCCAGGAGATCTGCTTTGTTCCGTCGGGCGACTATCGCGTCGTCGTCCGCCGCGTTCGCGCGGACTGCTTTGTGCCGGGCGACTTCGTCGACGAGGACGGTTACGTCTTGGGCCGCCAGCGCGGCGTCGGGGGTTTCACGGTGGGGCAGCGCAAGGGGATCGGTGTATC
>JAZFYD010000181.1:0-53099 GCA_036443405.1 Planctomycetota bacterium | reverse complement strand
ACGGCTTCGCTGGCATCGGAAACGACAAGCGTGAGCCGGCCGTTCTCGGGAATGAAGCGCCGGCGGTAGATGCGCGTGACGCCGCTGCTCTCGTAGTAACCGTCCATGATGCGCCGGCCGAGATGCGGGAACGCCTCGTAGAGTCCCGCGAAGATCGGATCGATGTGCGCCGGCGTGTGCTCGGTCTCGTGACCGCGCTGCATGACGACGCGCTCGCCGGCGTTCAGATGCTCACGGCCGCCGTTGTCCGCGACCTCCAAGCTGCCGCGTCCAACCGCCACCGTGATCCGCGCACTCGATCCGCCGAATGACGGGCCAGCCGTCTTGACCCGGGCGGGCTCGCACCGCACACCGAAGATCGCTCCGTCCGCGCGGATCGGAAAACCGCCGGCGTCCACTTCGCGCTCGCGTCCGTTCTCGAGCATCGTGCACAACACGGTGCCCTCGGACAGCGAAAACAGCGTGCCCTCGGAGGGGTCGCGCAGCTGGATCTCGGTCTTCGGCAGAAGGACGACTTCGCTGCCGTCGCCGAAGCGGAAGGTGATCCGCTCGCCGGCGGCCGCGCGCACGCGATCGCCCGCGCGTCGCTTGACGCTCGCGAAGGTCTTGAGCTCTTCGAGCTTGCCGGTGTTCGCGTTGACGCCCAACCGGGCGAACTCTCGCAGCTCCACCTCGGGGCGCTGGAACATCGTGAGCGCGCCGATGGCCACCAAGACCGCGGCGGCGAGCGGCACCGCCCAGCTCAGCCAGGTCCGGGGCGTCGGACGCACGTGGGGCTCCACCGTCTCGAACGCAGCAACCACCGGTGTGTCGATGGCATAGAGCCGGTCCGTCAACTCCTCGGGGACGGCCTCCGGCTCGATGTGGCCGAAATAGGCAGCGAGATCTTCCATCTCGTCCAGCTCGGCGGCGAGCAGCGGGTCGTCGCGCAGCGCCTGCTCGACCTCGGTGCGCTCTTTAGGGGAGAGCTCGCCGTCGGCGTAACAGGAGATGGTTTCGGGAGTTATGTCGTTCATGGCTCAGGTCCCCGGCCCCTGGGCGAATTCGCCTTTGGGACCGCAGCCGGAGGGGTTTCCCCTCAGGTTCCCCCTTATAGCCGACGCCTCGGGGTCATCGGACAGGGTAAACCCGCCCCATTTCGAGATTTATGCGCGTTGCGGCCCGTGCGAGACGCCCCATTTCGCGGACCTGACGAGCAGGGGGCCTCCGGGCGCTGCCCTACCCAAGGTCCAAACCTTAACCCTATGACAGAAACAGAGTTAGGAGCGGCGTCAGGAAGCTCAGCTTCTCGAGCAGCCGCTTTTTGGCCCGGAAGAGGGTTTGGCCCACCGATGCCTCCGGGATGCGCAGCGCCCGCGCGATCGTTTTGTAATCCCGCTCCTGCAGGAAGCGGAGCCGCAGGATCTCGGCATCGCGTACCGGTATTTCCGCAAGCGCCTGCTCGAGGGCGTCGGCCCTTTCTGCGCCTTCGGCCTGCAATCGCGCCGAACTCTCATCGGCCGCCGCCGGAATGTCGACGTCGTCCAACCGCCCCGTGTGGCCCCGGCGCTTGCGCAGCGTGCGATGCACCTCGGTCCGCGTGATCACGCCGAGGTACGTCGTGACCGCGTACGTTGGATCGTAGTTGTTCATCAGGTGGTAGTTCCGCCGCGTCAGCGCGAGGAACACGTCCTGAGTGACGTCGTCGATCTCGGACTCGTCGACGAACGCGCCGTGCATTTTCAGGTAGCGACGCGCGAGCGCGCGCACCGTCGGTGCGAAACGGTCGACGAACTGACGCCATGCTCCGGGTTGTCGGGAGATGCATCGATCGACCATGAGCCGGTCGTCGGCGGCGCTCACGTCGGCGAGTCTATCACCGATCAAGGAGAGCTTTGGGCGGACGCGGGCGAATCACTCGCCGCCCGAAACAACGGGCGCCGGGATCTTCAAGATCGGAGTGGACTGCACGAGGAACAAGATGGCAAACGCCGTGTCCACTTGATCGCTCCACCAACGCACGTTCTGGTTGCCCGGCGGGCGCATGCGCTGCGTTCGCGGCCACGATCCGTCCTCGCGCTGGTCGCTCATGATCCGCTCGGCGCCCTCGACGTACCAGTCGTGTTTGCCCATGTTGTCGACGCCGGTCAGGCGCCCGCAGCGTTCGAGGCCGTAGAGCCAGTAAAACGGCCAGTTTCCGCGCTGTCCGGGGTTGTCCTGCACATCCCAGTTGTTGGCGATCCAGGCCAAACCGTCGTAGATCGAGGTGCGCACCAACCGGTCCTGTTTGGAGTCGAGCCACACGTCCTTCTCACCCAGGATTTCGCGACCGATCGCCAGGATGGCGATGCCAGCGGACGTCATCGAACCCGAGTACGGATAGTGCATCATCTTGGTGCTGCCGTCTTCCAACAACCGTTCCTCGGCCGGCATGTAGCGCCAGGCACGCGCGCGGTCCTTTGCGCCCAGCGGCGTCCAAGTTCCGTAACGCGAGTCCAGCGACGGAACGTAACGCGGCACCTTCGGGCCGTCTTGCTGCTGGCGTTTGAGGGTGGCTTTCAACGCGCGCCGAATCACGCCGCGGTCCACCTTCAGACCCATGCGCTGGGCCGACCACAGTCCGAGAATCGCGTATTGCGTGTTCGAGATGTCGTTGCCGCCCTCGGGGTAGCGCCACATGCCCTCGGGCGTCTGCTGACTCTGTAGCCAGAGCGCCAACTCCTTCGCGAGGGTCCGGTCCTCCTCGGTCAGCCGGGTCGCGCCCTTTTTCTTGCGCCGCCTCTTCTTCTTGCCGCCTTTGAACGTCGCGACGTCGTCTTTGGCCTGAAGGAGCATCAGAACCAGGCCGGCCTCGTACGTCTTGATCGTGAACTTGTGGCGCTTGTAGAGCGAGTGGATGAGCGCCTCGGCCTTTTTCACCGCCTTGGAATCCGTCGGTTGCCCGCCCTTCACGACCGCGAGCGTCGCCAGCGCGTGCATGCCGAGTTCATAGACGTCGCCGCGAGGGTCCACAAAGGCCGGGAAGCGGCCGGAGGCGTTCTGCTTGGAAACCAGCCAGGCGACACCGGAATCGATGCTGTGGCGGATCTTTTTGAGCCACTTGGGGTCCTTCTTCAAGGCCGCCGCGGCGTTCGGTTCGGCGGCGTGCAGACCAGCCGATAGGGAGAGAAGAAGAATCAGGCTTCGTGCAATCATGGGTGGCACCAAGAGCGTACTCTGGCATGTAAGCACCAGGTAATGGTCTGTCCGTAAAAGGGCGGCCTCGCCCAGATGCCCTAACAACCTGTAAGAACACACCTTAGATGAGCCAGGCGCGATCGATTTCGCTACGGATCCACGCCGCATCGCAGACGCGGGAACAGCCCGTCGACCGCACCGCGGAGATGGACCTGCTACGCCGGGTTCAAGCGGGCGATCAGGACGCGTTCGCCGAGGTGGTGCAAAAACACTGGAAGCGGGCGTTTTGGACGGCTTACGACGTGGTCTTCGACCACGATCGCGCTCAGGACATCGCCCAGGAGGCTTTCGTCAAAGTCCACCGGGCCATTCACACCTACGACCTCGGCCGAGATTTCGCGTCGTGGCTCTACCGGATCGTGCTCAACCTCGGCATCGACCACAAACGCCGCATGGATCGTGACAAATCGGTCCCGACGGACAAGGTCGAGGAGTTGGTCGACGCCAAGAAGGCGAAGATCGAAGACGAGGAGAAGGCATCGACGATCGAGCGGGTGGAGTTGATTCTCTCCTCGCTCTCGGAGAAGTACCGCATGCCGCTGAAGATGAAGGACATCGACGGGATGAGCGTGGAAGAGATCGCGCGCATCCTCGACGTGACCTACTCGACGGTGCGGTGGCGCTTGCACAAGGCGCGCAAGCTTTTCCGGGAACGGTGGGTCCGACGGATGCGGCAGGAAAACCGAGAGCAACCTTGATGATCCGTTCCCGACTCAGTCGATCTCGAAGGCAGGCGCTCCTGCAGGACTACGTCGCGGGCGACCTCTCGCAGGAGGAAGCCGGCGAAGTGGAAGCCCTCTTGCGCGCAGACCCGAAGGCTCGCGCGCTTTGCGACGAGGCCCGTGCCGCGCATGACGCCCTCACCGTGCTGCGCGATCGCAGCGAACCGCCCGTGACGGCGGCGGACGTCCTGTCCAAGATCCAGATCGCGATCGCGACGGACCAGTTTCGCGCTAAGCCGCGGCTCGAACTTCAGGGCGAGGGCACACGCTTCTATCGCCGCCTCGCGATCGCCGCAACGCTGCTGTTCGCCGTCTCGGCGACGCTCCTGGGCGTGCATCGTTTTTCGCGACCGGGCGGGAATGGAGACGTGCAGAACAGTCCGGTCGTTGTGACCACCCCTCCGTCCGAACGCGGCATCGAGATGATCCTCAATCTGGATAACCCCGACACCCGCGAGTTGATGGAACGCTATCGCGAACTGAAACTCGATCCGGTCGAGACGTTCTACACGCCCGGGAACCTGACGGTCCCGATCAGCGTTCCCCTTCCCGAGTCCCGCTGATGCACAAGTTGTCCTTCTTCTTGGAGCTCACCATCGCGGGACTTTTGGCGACCGCGGGCCCGTCGCTCGCACAGGGCGGGCGCGCAGGCCCCGGCCCGCGCGGCGGCGCGCCGAACGCGCGACATGACCACGTCCGCAAGTGCACCGTACAAGTGACCACGGTGGATCGGAACCTGCTCAAAGCGCAGGAACTGGTGCGCAGGAAGGCATCGGCCGAAGAGCTCAACAAACTCAAGATCGTGCAGCGCGTGCCGCTGCGGTTTTCGGGTCTGATCATCTCCGAACGCGGGGAGATCGTGACCACCGCGGTGCATCCTCGCGCGGCATTGCGCATCCAGGTGCGCTACGCGGACGGAAGCACCGACATCGCGGAGCTGATCGGAACCGACCCGCTGACGAATGTCGCGCTTCTCCGCGTCCCTCGCAAGACGAAGCTGTTCCTGAAGCTGAACGAGAAGCCGCGGAGCGTGGGCGACGCGGTCCACATCAACGGCCAGGCCTCCCTTTCGGGGAGGTTCGCCAAAGGTATCGTCAGCCGCGCGAACTTGCGCCTGCCGATTCGCGATCTCTACGGCGTCGACGGGTCGTTCAACCTGAATGGCCAGCGATTTATCGTGCTCGACAAAGTCGTGGCGATCACCGGACCGGTCGCGCGGCCGCTTCCCGGCGGCGCGTGCGTCGACAATCAGGGCCTGCTGATCGGAATGGTAGTCGGCACGACTCCGCCGGTACAGAAGGTCGAGCAGGTCGAGGGCATACAGATGCTGGTGACGTACGAGTCGACATTTGTGGTGCCTGCCGCGCGCCTGATCGAAATTGCAAACGAGTTGCGCAAGAACGGGAAGGTGCGGCGCTCCCACTTCGGGCTCTATGTATCGCCGGTCGGAGACGCGCTACGGGCGCACTGCGATCTGCCGCCGGCCGCCGCCGCCGTGATGGGCGTGTTGCGCGGCGCTCCGTGCGCCAAGGCGGGCCTACAGGTCAACGACGTCCTTCTAGCGGTGAACGGCAAGGTGTTCGAGGACTTCGACCGCCTCGCCAAGGCCCTGAGCGGTCAAAAGCCGGGCGCGCCCGCCACGCTGACGATCCTGCGCAAGGGCAAGCGGATGGACGTGACGGTCACCCCGTCCGAGCGTTGACGGGCTATTTCTCCGACGGCTTCGTTCCGTCGTCGCCAAAGATCTTCTTCGCTTCCGCGTACTCTTTGAGCTTCTCGATGGCTTCAGCCGCGCGGATGCGGACCCCCGCATCGGGGTAGCGCATCATCTCGACGAGTTCCGGTCCCAGTTCGATCAGGTACTGATCCCTGGCCGTGGTCACGACCTGCAACACATCGCCTTCGAGTTCGCCGCGCAGGACCCGGCGGAAGATTTCGAGCCGGCGCCGGTCCGTCGTTTGAAACAGGATGTGCATCGCGTTCCGGCGATAGGCCGCCGGCGACTTGAAGTTGTTTCCGAGCTCCATCACGGCGAGGTTGACGGCGGCACGCGGGTCGAGTTGGTGATAGAGGTGCCAAAACGGGGACGAGAAGTTCGTCTTGGTTGCCAGGAGTTCGCGAAAAACGGGCGAGTGCTCGCGGCCGCCGCACGAAGCCAGGGCTTCATAAGCCAGGTAGCGTTCGGATTCGCCTTTCGCGCGACCGAGAAACTGGACCAACGGCGCCGCCAGCTCCTTGCGGGGTTTTTTCTTCAGCGAACGCAACGCTGCCGCGCGCACCGTTTCCCAGCGCGAGTCGAGCGCCGCGATCACGGCCGCGGTCGCGTCCGGATGGCGTGAGCGGCCCGCCACCTCGATCGCGGAGAGCGCGATCTCGAGCCGCCCGTCGTTGGTCGACTTCATGAGCACCGCGAAAAACGGCGCCGCCTGAAGTACGGCCGGGACGGACGCGAAGTGCGTCCAAATGTGCGGCTGCGTATCACCGTTCTCGAGCACGCGCAACGCCGGCGGTTTCTCGCCCGTTTGCCACAACCACTCCGCGCCCTTTTCGTGGAGCAACCGCGCGAGGACGACCCGTGAGTTGGCCGGCCCGGGGGGCGCAGACCAAAAGCTCTTGTAGGCTCTGGCGTCCACCTTGGAAACGAGCCGCGCAAAGAACTTCTCACCCACAGCCGAACCCCGTTGCATCAAAGAAGAGCCACTCTTGAACAGCTGGTTGTAGCCCTCGACATCGTGGCACAATCGAACCAGATCGGCCGCCCGTCCGCCGAACAGATAGACCGCGGAGCCGTGTTCACTATCGAGAATCGCGTCGATCCCTTTGCCGTGCGGCGCCGTCTTCAGCGAAGCCTCGAGGTCCTCCACGGAACCGCTCGCCGAAAGGCCGAGCCAGCTCAGGAGCGAACGCACGGCGTACGAGTCCTCCCGAAGCAACGAATCGAAGGCGGCGCGACGGTGAGCCGAACCGTTTCTTACCGTCTTGAAAAACGCCCTCCGTGCTATCGTCGTTCTCAGCTCGTCGAGCGGACGTGTGTTTTTCGTACGGATCATCCAACCGACGAGCTGATCGGGGTTCGCGCTGCTACGCAGCGTGCTTGCGAGAAAGCGGTCCTGGGGGTGTTTCTCCACAAGCTCCAACACCGCGGTCGCGAGAATCCGGTGGGACCGCGCACCCGAGGGCTTCGCCTTCGGAAACTCCGAAAAGCGCTCCGGACTCACCCGCGCGACCAGCTCGGTCACGCGTCTCTCGTCCACGGCACCGAGGCGGCAGAGATACGGCGACGGCTGCGTCTTTTCCGCAGCATCCAACACTGCCAGCGCGAACTCCTTCGTCCAACGCTCCGGCGGCGGCCAACTGCCGAGGTCGCGCTGGCGCGGTGTCGCCTCGATCCTGACGGCCTCGTCGGCGTCCTTCATCGCGATCGCGAGAAACCGCAACGTGGTCGCGAGTGTCTCCCCTTCGAGGTCATCCATGTCGCCGCGGACGTTGTTGACGGCGACGTAGCGCAGACGCGGTGACAGCGTCGGGAACACCCGCGTCAACCCCTCCACTAGCGGGATTGCCAACGTTTCCTTGAAAATCGACAGGACGGCGCGCCGGTGCGGCAACGACTCGTCCTCCAGCGCCTCGATCACGACCGCGTACGCCGCGGCGGAACGCTGCTCCGCGAGGATCCAGGTGGCCGTTTGCACGGGGTCCGGCCCCGCGTGTTTCATCACGTAACGCAGCATCGGATGCGCGCGCACGCTGAAATCCGCAATCGCCTCGTCGTCCGCGCCGCCGGACATCAGCAACTCGTAGTGCTCGCGCAGACGGCGCTGCAGATCCGTGTCCTGCGGACGCACCACCGGCGAAAACTCCTGGCCGACGCCGCGGACGAGCTCCCCGGCCTGTTTGATTTCGCGAGCCGAGTCCGGATAGGCCTTGCGCAACTGCACGAGCAGCGCCATCGCGTCCTTGCCGCGCCCCACACGAATCCGGATGAGGCCGAGGAGCGCACGAGGCGCTTCGGGTGCGCGGTCGTGCTCGCGCAGAATCTTTTCGTACGCCGCCGTCGCCTCGTCGGTCTTTCCGGCGGCGTGCTCGAACCAGAAGGCCCGATAAAAGAGATCCGTTGCGGCCGGTTCGCCGACCTTTGCGCGAGCAGCGCCGTCCTGCGCGGACGCGAGGGCGGTCAGAAGAAGGATGGCTGTGGTGATTCGCATGGCACTCATGAGACGCCGGGATCGTTGGTCTTGCCGTCTCGCTCGCGTAACGAGATCGTCCCCGGCGCGAGCATGTACCCGACACGCGGGATGGTCTGCAGGATGCGCGGCGCGGCCGGATCGCGTTCCAGTTTCTTGCGCAGCCGCAGGATGTGGTTGTCGAGGGTGCGCGTTTCCATCGCGTGCGTGACGCCCCAGAGCTCCTTGAGCATCTGTTCACGCGGCACGGCCTGGCCGGCGCGGTCGATGAGATAGCGGAGCAATTCCGCTTCGGTCGGCGTGATGCGGCTGGAGTGCGATCCGCGCGAGATGCGCAGCGCGACAAAGTCGACCTCGACCTCGGCCGCGACCTTCGACGAACGGCGCAGCCTCGCTTCGACCCGCGCGAGCAGTTCACCGAGGCTGAACGGTTTGGTCACGTAGTCGTCGGCTCCGAGCTTGAGTCCGGCGATGCGATCCATCTCCTCGCCGCGCGCGGTGAGGAGGATGACCGGCGTTTCGTTGCCGTCGCTGCGCAGTTTCTTCAGCACCTCGAAACCGCTGCGTTTGGGAAGCATCACGTCGAGCAGCACGAGGTCGTAGCCGCCCACGCGCGCCTGCTTCAAACCCGCGGCACCGTCGCTCTCCACTGCGATCTCGTAGCCCGATGCGCGGAAGTTGTAGACGAGGCCGCGCGCCATCGCTTCGTCGTCTTCGATCAACAGGATGCGGCTCATGTCCCCTCCTCCGTGGGCAGAACCAGCGACACTTCCGCGCCGCCGCCCGCCCGGTTTCGAATTTCGAGACGGCCCCCGTGGGCTTGCATGCACGCCTCGGCCAACGAAAGGCCGAGGCCGGCTCCCGGAGTCTCTTTTCTGTCCGCGCCCTCCAATCGCGCGAACGGTTTCGTCACGTGCGCCTGCTCCGACGCCGGGATGCCCGGCCCGCGGTCCCGAACGGTGAGCAGCACGTTGCCGTTTTGCACGCAGCCCGAAAGCTCGATCTCTTTCTTGTCGCGCGAATACTTGCGCGCGTTGTCGAGCAGGTTGTCCACCGCGCGGCCAACGGCCTCCTCATCGACGGCCACCGGCGGCAACTCCTCGCGGCGCACCACGAACTCGAACGCCTCGGCACGCAGGCGTTTTTCCCAGCGCTCCTCGGCGCCGTCGATCAGTTCGGTGGCAGGGATCAGGCGGCGGCCCGGCGCGTGCGCCCCGCGCGCCACGTGCAGGATGCCCTCCACGAGCACCTCGAGCCGGTGGGACTCCGACAGGATCGTGTCGAGGAACTCCTCTTGATCCTTACTCTGCACGCGGTCCGAGCGCAACGACTCGGCATAGAGCCGGATGTTGGCCAGCGGTGTCTTGAGTTCGTGCGTGACGTTCGCGACAAACGCGCTCTTCTCGTTCGCGAGACGGATCGCTCGCCGGTATGCAACCAGGCTGAGCGCCCCGGCGGCGAGCACAAGGGCCGCGGCCGCACCGTACTGGAACAGGATCGCGTGGCGCCGGCTCCGCTTCTCGTCTTGAATCGCGTCGCGATCCAGATTCGCACGCACCGCGAGGTCCTCGAACGGCGCCGGCAGGGGCGCGACGAAACTGTCCGGAAGGTCGTCGAACCACTCCCGCGGCACGACCCGGAGTACGAACCCGTCGCCGGTCTCGTCGAAGCGGCGGATCTCGGTGTCCGTGATCTGCACGCCCGCCGCCGGCTTCAACGCGGCCAACGCGGTGCGCCGCTCGGGCGCGGGATCCGGGGTGGCGCCCGCCGCGCTCAACAGCGTATGCGCCAGCGCGTACGATTTTCCGTCCTGAAGGCGCCGCACGTCTTCCAGCCACTCCTCGGTGGGCGCAACATTCTCCAACCGGAACGCGCGCAGTTCCGTCCAGAATCCGAGGTCGGTTCCCGCGAGGGCGCGCTCTTCGAGCGCACGGCGCAAGCGTTTCGGGTCGCCGTCTTTTTCGCCGCGCGCGAGTTGCACCAGCGCCCGCTCGGCCGAGGTCTGAGCCAGGGCCTCCGCACGCTCGAACTCGCCGCGGCGCGCGGCCAGCAGCGCGGGTGTCACGGCCGGTGCATCGAACGACGGCGCCTCTGCCGGCGGCTTCGGCTTGAGCAGCGCGCCGTCGCTCGCGTAACGCGCGACGATGGGCGCTTTGTCCAGAGCCTTCGGGATCGCGGCGGCGCGCCGCACCGCCTCGAGTTGGAGATCGATTTGGAGACGTTGTTCGCCGGTGCGCTCGACCTCGGCTCGGAGCGCGCCCACGTGGGCGGACGCGGCGACCGCGATGACGGTGAGCGCAAGAGCGAGGCAGAGCGGGAGCGCAATCGCGACTGCCCGCACGCGGACATTCTAGAGGCGGAAGCGCCCCGGTCCGTCGCGAAGATGTCTCGGCTGGCCTACTCGCCGCTCGGCGCGGACGCCTGGATGGGCGCGGCCTTCAGTGTGCTCTTCAGCGTGACCGGCCCCTGGCCCTTGATGATCGTCGGGAATCCCTTGCCCAGGATCGCGCCGCGAACGACAAGTCGGCCTGTGAGATCGATGTCGATGAAGCGACCGTTGTCGAGATCGAGATAGGCATCGCCGGCCAGCATGACCTTCGTGAAGAGGTTGCGGTCGCGCATCCCCTCGATCCTCCAGTCGATGTAGAGATGCGCGCAGCGGGCGCCCTCGTGCTCGACATCGCCCTCGTAGCGAACCCGCATCTTGCTCCGCGAGCCGCAGTCGAAGTGCGCGGCGACCCGGCGAGCGAGCGCAGTCGCATCTCCCTCCCACTCGTCGCCCGGCTTCACCGGGTCTTTGGAGAGCACATCGCGCCAGTCGATCTCCATCCCGACGGTGCGTCGCACGAGCGGGCTGATTCTGGAGCCGTCGATGGCGCTGACCACGCGCCGGCGCTTGCTCTCGCGGATCAGGACGGTCCTGCCGGTGAGCGGGTCCTGCAGGACCTCGGGACGGCCACCGTCCGTACGAACCTTCTCGTAACGGGTCAGATAGCTGCGCTCGCGCACCACGCCGAGTTGCCCCGACTCCTTGATCACATCCACGAACTTCTCGGTGCGCTGCACAGACTCCATGCGCTTGTTGACGCGCTGGCCATTCGTCTCGGAAGTCTCGACCTCGTAGGAAACCGAGTTTTGGCCTTTGACGCGATCCCCCTTGTTGACCTGGACCTTGAGGACCTTGGACACCGGGAGTTTCGCTTTGGCCGGCTTGGCTTTGTTGGAATGATCAGCGTCACCCTCAGCGCCAGCGGCACCGACGAGCACACAGAGAATCGCGGCAATCTTTCTCATCAGTTTCTTATCGACACGCCCGACGGGTGCATGGAATCGGGCAAGGATTCGGGTGTCTTGGGATGGGACGGATTTCGGTAGCATCTTGGCCGTGCTGGGCCAAGACCGACCGCCGAGCCGAGCGTTTTGCCCGCGCTGCGGCCAGAAATACAAGGTCCCTGAAGATGAACTCCGCCAACGGCCGGGGCTCCGATTCCGGGCCACGTGCGGTGCGTGCCGCACCCCTTTCGCGGTGGTCTGGGAGGACGGCGACCTCCGGACCGAGGTCGAGGAGATCCTGGAGGAGGAATCCGAGGAGCGCGATCCGCTTCACCGCGGGGCCCGCGTCGGCAAGTACGAGATCGAGGACCTGATCGACACCGGTGGCAGCTCGTCGGTCTACAAGGCCTTCGAGCCGGGCGCGAACCGCTACGTCGCGCTCAAGCTCCTCCACCGTCCGGCGGACAGCGACTTCGGTGTGCGGTTCCGGCGCGAGGTGGAGGTGCAGGCGAACCTGAAGCATCCCAACCTGATGCCTATTTTCGATCAGGGGGACGTCGACGGGAAGCCGTACTACACGATGGAGCTGTTGCACAAGCCGGCGACGCTCGAGACCGTCGTCAGTTTGTTCCAGGCGGGACGCCTCGGATACAACCCGTACCTCCGGACGCTCAACTCAACCGAAGCACTGTTGCGTCACGTCGTGCTGCCCGTCGCGCGAGCCGTCGAGTTCGCGAACGTAAGCCACGGCATCATCCATCGCGATCTGAAACCGGAAAACGTGATCGTGGATGCGCGCACCCTGCGCGTGTACGTGATCGACTTCGGCATCTGCCACGTGATCAAGAAGACCGGCGGCCGGCTCATCCTTCGCGCGGGAACGATCGAGTCGGGCATCAAGGAGGGCGAGGACAAGCCCTTCGCGATGGGCACGCTCCGTTACATGCCGCCGGAACAGGCCAAAGGCGGCGTGTCACCCCAAGGCGACGTCTGGGCGCTTGGGGCGGCTGTGCACTTCATCCTGACCAACGACGCGCCCATCAGCCGCGCGCTCGATCTGCGCCGCGTGAATCTCGACAAACGTATCGCGAACCTGAAGAAGATCGCGGAGAGCTGCCGCGAAAGCGGCGACCAAGACGAGGCGGCGTTTTACGAGGCGCGGGCCGTCGAGTTGCAACAGGGCGAGGTTCGCACGCTTCGGGATGTCCTGCGCGACGCACAGGAGGGCGCGTACGTTCCGCTGCCGGAGGACACGGACCCGATCCTGAAGGCGATCGTGCTCAAGGCGATGGCCGTCGAACCCGAGAACCGGTACTCGACCGCCGGCGACTTCGCCAACGACGTGCAGTCCTATCTCGAGGGGCGGCCGGCGCGCGCGTACACATTGACTCTGTCCCGTTCGAGTGCGGCGCTCTACTCCACGCGTTTATTCCTGAAGCGCAACCGGGCGCCGGTGATCGCGGCGTCGATGGTGCTGTTGGTTCTCGGCGTGATTTTCGGCGTCAACGCGCTCGCGTCATCGAGCCAAACGGACCAGCAGGTCGCCGACCTGATGCGCAGGGTCAAACGCGAGCACGATCCGTCCCGCCAGGTCGATCTGCTCAACCACATCCTGCGGATGCGCGCCGATCACACGGAAGCGGAGTATCTCCTGGCGGCCGCGCGGACGTTTGGAACGCTGCTCCCGAAGATCGAGGATGCGCGCGCCGTGCGCGACCGCATGATGACCTTGATCCAGGCACTGGATTCCGCGACGGCGGCTCGCGACCGCGCCATCGCGCGGCGGCGGCTCGAGTTGATCGAGACGCAGGCGGCCGAGACGGCGGCGTTGCTCGAGAAGGGCGTGCTGCCGGACCTGAAGCGGTTGCCGCCCGAGTATCCCGTACACGAGTCCATCGAGGAGGTGACGGATTTGGCGAGCGCGCTGCGGGGACGGCGCGTGGTTCACCTGGAGGACTTTCCTGCGGGCGCCGAGGTGCGGCTGGTGCGACCGGCCGACGCGCGCGGTTTCGCCCTGGCCTGGGATCAAGCCGAGGCTCTGGGCAAGGTGCCGCTCGCGCGCACCGACTTCCATCTCGATCCGGGATCCTACGTGTTCCTCTTCCGCCGTCCGGAGCACGAGCGCGAGGTTTCCGTGCCGGTGCGGGTGACCCGGGCGGCGCCGGCCCGCATCACCTTGCGTTGTCCGCTCGATCCCGACAGGCTCCCGCCCGGGATGATGTGGGTTAGCGGCGTCGAGGAGATGCAGTACGGCGATCCCCGTTTTCGCGACAGGCCGGTCCGCGTAACCCTCGAGTCGTACCTGATCGACCGGACCGAAACGTCAAACGCAAAGTACGCGGCGTTTCTGCACACTCTGGATCCCCGCGAAGCTCGGCTGCGTGTCCCCCGGATCGCATCCAAGCTCCCCGGCGGCGATCCGATTCCGCTGTGGACGCAGATCGAGCGTAGCGGGTGGAGGTTCAGCGAGGGCGCCGGCAATCACCCGGTCACCGGGATCTCGTTGCACGACGCGATGGCCTACGCCGCCTTTGCCGGCAAGCGGCTGCCGACCGCACCGGAGTGGGAGCACGCGGCGCGGGGCGTCGACTCACGCGACTATCCGTTCGGCTCTACGCTCGATCCGACCGCTTGCAACACCGACTCGGGATCGGTCGCGCCGACGGGAACCTACCCGCGCGACCGTTCGCCGTTTGGCGTTTTGGATCTGGCCGGAAACGTCGCCGAGTGGACGGACGACCCGGCCAGAAGCGGCGACGCCCTCGTCAAGGGCGGCTCCTACGACCTCCCTCGATTCCGTGCGATCTCGACATCGTTTCTCGAACAGCCCGCCGACCGCACGTTCAGCGATGTCGGGTTCCGTTGCGCCATGTCGGCGACGGAGATCGAGAAGTAACCTCTCGTGTGACGTTTGGTTGCGCGGTCGCACGCCATCGAAGAGGAAGAGTTACCACAGAGGCACAGAGGTCCGATCCGAGGTTCACGGAGGCGATTCTCCGAAAACGCGCAGCCCCCGAACGAGCGTGCCGCAAAGCTGAAAGAAGATAAAAGGGAAGAGCGCCGGACGCGGCCGCCTTCACCCCTTTTTCATTCCTCGAACTCTCCCGGCCAGCTCCGGTTCAGCGCAGGAACGCCTCCGTGAATCTCGGCTGTTCCCTCTGTGCCGCTGTGGTAACTCTTCTTCTTCGCCGTCGTTCGTCGTCAGGAACTGACCGTCACTTCAGGACTTCGACGTTGGCATCGACGATCAGCTTGGGAGTGTCGGGATCGTCCGTCTCGACGAGGATTTGGTCCGACGTGATGCCCGACGGCAGACCCGCCGCGGGGCGCACGAGAATGCGCGGCGGCATGTTGCCCGCCTGCACGACCTTCACCTCGAATTTGCCATCGCGAGATACAGCGCTCGTGACCCTGAACGCACCGCCGACCAGGCGCAGAAGACGCAGTTCTCTTTCCGGCCGGGCGCCGTTCGCCGTCTTGCCGAAGTTGATGCGTGTCGGGTGCGCGACGATGCTACGCACGATCTCGAACTCGAAGGGGATGTGCACGATCTCGCCGCCGGGGGCCAACTTCACCGCGATGGTGAACCGCGCCGGGCCGATGGGCGCCGACGACGCGAGGCGGAGTTTCAACGTCTGGGACGCCGCGGGTCCATCCGATCCGCGCGATAGCTCCTCGAGATAGCGACCGAGGTTTTCGATTGAACCCACGGAGAACGGGGGTTCGCCGTCATCCGCGATCAGCCGGATCCGAAACTCCGGTCTCCGCGCGCGCACCGTTCGCCGCTGCAACACACGCGCCGGCTCCGCCCGGTACCGCGGTACGACCGTCCCGACGATGAAGAAGGTCTTCTTGGGGCCGAGACGCGCGTTCGTATCCATCTTGATCGGGATCGTGAACGGCCCCGGACGGGCGGGCGACATGACCTTTCCGTTAACCTGCTGAACACCGCCGGGCACGATGAGATCACCGGGTCCCACTTTGTAGAGACGGATCTCCTTTTTTTCCGTTAGATGCCATTCGCTGATGACCAGGTCGTCCGACCCGATGTTGCGGATGGAAAACGATATGTCGTGTTGCGTTCCCGGCCGCACGTTGCCGAGTTGCACGCGTCTTGGATTGAATTCGGGCGACGCGCCGCGGATCTTGCGCGGTTCGTTGATGCCCTTGACCTCGTACACGAGTTCCCAGCCCGGCAGATCCTTCGAGAAGATCACCGCCTTGGTCTTGTACGGGCCGACCGTCGAGGGGCACTCGATGGCGAGGCGCAACTTCCCCTGTCCTTGCGGCAAGAGATCGGTGTGGCCGTCCAGGACGATCTTCATCCCTTCGGGGTGGCCGTCCTCGAGGCGCGCTTCGAGCCGGATGCGCTTTCCGGAAAACGACCGCACGTTCAACTCGTGTTGGATCGCGACTTTGGGCGATCGCGTGCCCAGATCGAGCACCCGATCCTCGGCCGACAGGCCTACGACCTCGATCTCCAACTCCGGCCCGCCACGGGCGGCCAGAGCGAGACCAAGTCCAACGGCCAGAACGATAGCGAGTCCGAGCAAAAGGGGACGTAGACGACGCATTCGGCGCATTGTAATTGGGAATCCCGCCGCCGCCTGCTTCCGCGGGCCATGGCGGGCAAGCCCGCCGCTGGGCCAACCCGCGGTGCAAATCCCGCCGCTCCAACGCCGTCAGGCGTTGGGCCAGAAACACGCTACGTGCCCTTCGTCACCATGAGGGTGAGATCGTCCTCGAACATGTCGACCTTGCGGAACTCGGTCACCGCGCGCACGAGTTGGTTGACGATCTCGCCTGCCGGTCGCTCCTGGAGGCCGGCCACCAGGTTCATGACCCGGTCCATCTCGAACAGCTCCTTCTCCGGGCTCATCGCCTCGGGCAGGCCGTCGGTGTAGAGCAGCAGGATGTCGCCCTTCCTGAGCGGCTCGATCTCTCCGATGCGGTAGTCGACCCCTTCGATGATGCCGAGGCCGGGGCCGGTCTTGCTCAGCTCCTCGAACGATCCGGTCGCCTTGCGGAAGACGATCGCCGGGTTGTGGCCGGCATTCGCGAACCGGAACGCGCCGGTTTTCGTGTCCAGTTCGCCGTAGAACAGCGTCATGAAGGAACCCGAGGGCATGTCGCTCTCGAGGAAGCGGTTCATGTCCCGCACTACTTCTGCCGGCGTGCCGCCCTTATGGGTGAACGCGCGCAGAAGCGAGCGGGCGGTCGCCATGAACAGCGCCGCGCCGATGCCGTGGCCGCTCACGTCGCCGATGACGAGGCCCAGCTTGCGTTTCGGCAGCGTGATGTAGTCGAAGTAATCGCCGCCGGTCTCCTCGCACGGACGGTTGAATCCGGCGATCTCGAACTTCGGACGCTCGATCCCTTCGGTGGGCAGCATTCCCGCCTGGATGTCCTTGGCGATGTGCAGGGACGCTTCCATGCGCTGCTTTTCGAGATACGAGCGCACGAGCGACGCGTTTTGAATCGCCTGGCCGCACTGCGACCCGAGCGTCTTGAACAGCTCGAGATCACCCTGTGCGAAACCTTTGGCGGTCGCGCGGCTGTCGACGTAGAGGACGCCGATCGTCTTCTCGGCCGTCGTCAGCGGAGCGCACATGACGGACAATAGGCGCAGGTCGAGAATGGACTGGCCGAGCGCGACGTCTCCGCCCCCCGCCGCGTCCATCAGAGTCTCGGCTTTGCCGGACTCGAAGACCTTCTTCGGGATCGACGTCGAGTACTTCGCGTTGGTCGGCAACGCGTTCCCGAGTTTGTCGCGCGCGACCTTGATCTCGAGTTCGCCCGACTCGTTTTGCAGGAGCAGGAGCCCTCGCTCGGCGCTCGTGATCGCGATCGCCTTGTTCACGATCGACCGGAAGAGGTCGTCGAGATCCTGGTTCTTGGTGACCTCGGCAATGGTGTCGAGGAGGATGGCGACATTTCGGGCGTCCTTCTCCCGGTCTCCGGTGAGAAAGCCTGTTTGCGCGGTGGCCCAACTCTGCGTCACGGTGTTCTCGACTTGCTGATGAAGACCCGTGTACCGGTGTCTTCGGTGAAAGTTACTTCCATCACGTCCATGTAGCTGCGGATCAGATAGAGGCCGCGGCCGCGAGGCTCCTCCAACCCGGGCATCTTCTTGGCGCGCTCGAGCGCGGTTTCCGCAAACTTCGGCCCGCCGCGCCCGGCATCGGAGACTTCGAATTGGAAGCGGTCCGGCTGAACGAGAAACGAGAGTTTCACTTCGTCTGAGGGTTCGGTGCAGCCATGCTCGATGGAGTTGTTCAGGACCTCCGTCACCACCAGTGCGAGCGTGTCCCGCTCCTCCTCGGAATACTTGGCCAGCGAACACAGCGCCGTGAGAAAGTGGCGAAGCGGCCTGACCAGTCGGAGATTGGCGGTCAGGGAGATCGAAATCTCGCTGTCGCTCAACTTGGTGTCTTGAGATCCCATGGAATCGGCTGGGGGATGGTATCGACTGACCGGGGTCGGCTCAAGCCTCAGGGCTCTCGGCCTTGCTCCGAACCGGCCTGGATGCGCAGTTTCAACGCTCCATCTCATCGCGATGGCCCCAGGAACCCAGCCTGTCATAGCAGCGCCGGGCCACCCGCCGATATCGCTTCGCCCGCTCCGGCTGCACCTTTTGCAGGCCGCGGGCGAGCCCGGCCATCAGCCTTGCCGGGTCGGCGCCGCTGTCGGGGCGCATGGTGTAGGCCCGGGCCGCACGGTGCGCACGCTCCCTGACCTCCTCGACGCGCCCCGCGAGCGCCGCAATCTCCATCAGGATTCGCTCGCCATGGGCCACACCGAGCATGTCGCCCTCTTCGAGGGAAAACGCGTGGCCGATCTCTGCCCGACGGCGGGCCGCGTCCAAATCCCCACCGCGCAGCAGGACTTTAGCCGCCGCCAAGTTGGCGCGGATTCGAGCGGTGTGGCCGACGGCGCGACGGCAGTGAAGGAGCGCGCGTTTCGCCCAGATCCGCGCGCGTTGCAGGTCGCCGGTTGCCTCATACATCTCCGCGCGCAGCGCCCGGCTCTGCACGCGATGGCTCCGCCGCGGCACGCCGGAATGGTCCAGGCGATCGGCGCGCGCCAGCGACAACCGGGCGGCGCGCACGTGCCCGCCGTCCGCGAGGGCGGCACCGAGAATTCGAAGCGCCTGGATTCGGTCGGGCGCCCTCAGCTTTTGCAAGGCCTCCGCCGCGATCGCGAGTTCCTGCACCGCAGCGGTCACCTTGCCGCGGCGCCGCATCAGATCCCCGATGCGCAACCGCGCGATCGCCGCCCCCTCTTTGTGACCCATCTCTTCGAACACGCGCTGTGCGCGGCGCAAATCGCGGAGCGCACGATCGCTTCGGCCGCCCGCCTGCTGCGCATCCCCGTGACGAAGGAGCGCGCGCGCCAACCCTCGCCGGTCACCGATGCGCGAGTAGAGATCCAACGCCCTTTGAATGCGCTGGGTCGCGCGATCCAGATACCCGTCCTCCAGGTCCACGAGTGCGAGCCCTTCGAGAGCCTCCGCACGGCTGTGCGAATCCGCCAAACGCACCGCGTCGTCCTCGGCCCTCTTGAACGCCGCGCGTGCGTCGCTCGCACCGAGCGCGAGCTTTAAGTGGCCGTGCAGCAAGACCGCGCGGACGGCCGCCAACTCGTTGCCGGTTTCGCGGGCCAACGAATCGGCACGTTCCCAATGGCGCTCCGCTTCCGGGACACGGCCGCGGCGCAGCGCAAGCCCACCCAGCGCGACGGATGCGAACGCCAGTGCGCGCCGGTCGCCCTGTTCCTCCAGGAATTGCCGTGCGCACTCGAACGAGTGCACGGCGCGGTCGTACTCGCCGCGCGCCTGATGGATGCGGCCGAGGCGGGTGTACGCGCGCGCCAGACTCCGCGTGTCGATCACCGTGTCCGACTCCGTCAACGCCTCGACGAACTCCGTCAGCGCCTCGTAAGCGTCCGCATAGTCGCCGGCCCCTTCGCACGCGCTTCCGTACAGGTACAGAAACTGCCGGTGCTCGGCGCGGCTCACCTCTTCGAGGTCGAGCAGCGGCTTTGCCTCCAAGAGCGTCTGGCGGGCGCGTTCGGGGAGTTGGAGACTCAGCAGGCGCTCGCAACCGACGAGCGTGAACTGGAGCGAGCGGAGCGTCGCCCCACCCTTTCTAAGGTGGCGCGCGATCTTCAGCGCGCGGCGCACCCGGCGTTCGCCCTCGTAGACCACGAGCATCGCTTCGGCCAACGCATGATGGATCAGACGCGCCCGGTCCGTGTCGTTCTTGGCGAGGAACCGCTCCATCCACGCCGAAACCGCCGCGGTGCGGAACCGGTAGCGGTCCAGCGCGCGATCCGGCCGTCGGTGCGCCGGAACGATCCAATCCGCCGCCTCCAGCTCCTGCAGAGCAAGCTCCAGCCGTTGCACCGTCGTTCCCGCCGCCCTGCGCGTCGGCTCCTTGACCGCGCGTCGCACGACCTCGACGTCGAACTCCTGGCCAGCCAGGGCGCAAACGTCCAGGACGGCGCGGGCGTCGGCGGGGAGCCGCGCCAGACGGCCGCGCAGCACGTCGTCGAACTCCCCGGGAAGAAACTCCTCCATCCGCTCCGGTGTGAAGGCGGCGTCCAGACGCCACTGGCCATCCGTCCGGCGGATGGGCGACCCCTCCCCGAGCCGCAGGGACCGAAAGATCTCGGTGAGGTGCGCGAGGTTGCCGCCGCTTTGCTCGAAGATCGCCGGTGCGAGCCAGGGCGCCTCCTCGGCGAACCCGTGGCCCGGGAAGACCTCGTCGAGCAACCGCGCGGTGTCGTGCGCGCCCAAGGACTGCAAGGCCACGCTCTCGACCTCGACGCCGCGCTCGGCGAGTTCACGCCACCCGTCCAACAGCTGCGCCTCGGCGCTCTTGTCGTCGGTCTCGCCCGTCGCCGCGCCGAGGATGAAACACACAGGTAGCCGGTCCGCATGCGCCTGTTCGATCGCATGCAACAGAATCCGGATTGCCGCGGGGTCGGAGCGTTGCACCTGGTCGAGGATCAGGAGGATCGGTTCGCGTTGCGCCGCGGCTCGCAACAGCGAGTACCAGCGATGCGCGCGCGGCGCCTCGTTTTCGAGCGCCGGGTCCCCGAGCAGCAAGTCCGTGAAGTAACGAACGCCGGCGTCGTCATCGCCGAGCAATCCGCGAACCGCGGCGGCGATCCGTCGGGCCGTCGCGCGATGCTTCACGTCGCCGTGGGGCACGCCCAGGAGCTCGCGCGCCGCGTCGTGAATGAGGCGCATGGGACGGAACCCGCGTTCTTCGGCGTGCGCTTCCACTACGCGCAAGCCGCGCTCCGCCGCGCGGCGCTCGGCAGCGACGAGCAGGCGCGACTTGCCACTTCCGGTCTCGCCCGTGACCAGGAGAGCCGACGACTCGCAGCTGGTGGCCCGCACCAACAACCGTTCGACCCTCGCCTGCTCCGCGTCGCGGCCAAGCAGCGGGAGTTGGAACGCGTAGGCGACTTCGACGGACGTCGCCGCAACCTCTACCCGCTGTTTGCGGGTCGGGCCGGCCAACTCCAACCAACTCGGCGGAATCTCGAACGCGCCTTCATCGTCACCGACGGCCTGCACACGCAGATTCAGTCGCACGCCGCCGCCCGCCTCGACCGACAGACGCGCACGGCGACCGGGACTCAGGACCCGCAGGCCCGGGGTCTCCGGGAGCTGCCACGTGACCTCGACCGGGCCGGGCCCGAGGTCGCCATGCACCTCGATCTCGACGGCAAAGGGTTGGCCGACCCGCGGGCGGCGCGGGCGAAGCTGCGGTTCCGTCGCGGTGGCGGCGAGGCCAGCGCGGGGCGGGGCGACGCTGTCGGGATCGATGTGCCACGCGTACTCGACTCCGCGCGCGGCGGCGGCGAGGTGGCCGAGCACCTCGTGGAAATCGCGCGGCCGTTCGTCGGGATCCTTGGCGATGCAACGGGCTACCAACGCCTCGACCGCCGGCGGGACGTCGGTCAGGAGCGGCGGCGTTCGGGCCAGGACGCGCTGAATCTGGTCCTGGACGTTGTCGGCTTGCAGGGGGTTCGCGCCGGTCAGCATCTCGTAAAGCACGAGGCCGAACGCGTAGATGTCGGCGCGGCCGTCGGTGGTTTCGGCGCTGCGCAGTTGCTCGGGCGCCATGTACGCGAGGGTGCCGCCGCCCTCGGCGGTGCGCGGCGCTGGAGAGCGCGGTTTGAAGATCTTGGCGAGACCGAAGTCCGCGACCTTCAACACGTCGCCGGCCGCGAGAAGCAGATTGGACGGTTTCAGATCGCGGTGCACGAGCCCGACGCCGGTCTGCAGCGGTTTGGCGTGGGCGTACGCCATCCCGGCCGCGCACTGCATCGCCAGATCCAGGCAACGGTTCAGGGGGAGCGGGCCGTCGATCAGGAGCCGTTCGATATCGGGGCCATCGACAAACTCCAAGAACAGGTGCGGCACATCCGCGGCGTCCGTCTCGAGCCAGAGCGCCTGCACGAGGTTCTCGTGGCGATCGAGATCGATCCAGGTGCGCGCCTGGTCGATGAAACCGGACACGATTGTCTCATCGCTTGTTTGCGCCGGCTTCATCGTCTTGACGGCGTAGCTGCGACCCGTGTGCTCGTCGACGACCGCGTACAACACCCCCATTCCGCCGCCGAACACGGAGCGGATCAGGTAGCGGTCGAAGAGCCGATCGCCGGGTTGAAAAATCGTTGCGATGTCCACGGGAGGGACCTGCGGAAGGCGGGAATCGCGAAACGCGCGCGGTGTTCCAGCCGCGTGGATTCGTGAAAGGACTTACGATACCGCCCGCCCATGAAACCGTCCAAGAACAGGGTTGTCCTAGGCATCAACGCCTACAGCCACGACGCAGCCGCCGTGTTGTTCGTGGACGGAGCCATGGTGTTCGCCGCCGAGGAGGAACGCTACGACCGCGTGCGCCACAGTGCGGCGTTTCCGCGCGGAGCGATTCAGGCGGCGCTGCGCCACGCGGGACTGGAAGCCGGCGAGGTGCAACAGGTGGCGTTTTGTTGGCGCCGGGACATGGCGCGGTGGAACAAGGCGCTCTATGTTCTCGCCCGGTTTCCACGGTCGCTGCCGTTTCTTTGGGAACGGCCGGAGAACATGCCGCACCGCGTGGCCTATCTGAGCAGCATCCGCGGCCTGGGGCGCGATCTCGCAGCCCTTGGGGTGACCGCTCCAATCACGTATGTGCCCCACCACCTGGCACACGCGGTGCAGGCGCACCGTTTCGGCCCGCACGACGAGGCAGCGGTGTTGACCGCGGACGGAATGGGCGAGTGGACCGCGACCGCAACATGGTCCGTGTCGCGCGATGGCGAACCGCGGCGGTTGGCGCAGCGGTGCTACCCGCACTCGATCGGCAAGGTCTACGCCGCCGTCACGCAGCATCTCGGATTCGTGCCCGACGCGGACGAAGGGAAGACGATGGGCTTGGCGCCCTACGGGCGGCCGACCTATCTCAAGGCGTTTGGCGAGATGCTGCACGCCGATCCGTTCGGGCTCTATCGCGTCGCGCTGAAGTCGTTCGGCTACCCCATGGGCCACACGACGATGGCGGGTCCGGCGTTCGCGGCGCACTTTGGGCCCGCGCGCGAACCCGAGGGGAAAATCGAGGCGGCCCACGAGGATCTCGCGTTTGCGCTGCAGGCGGTCACCGAGGAGGTGCTCCTCAAGATCGCGCGCGACCTGAAAGAACGCAGCGGACATGAACATCTCGGGCTCGGCGGCGGGCTGTTTCTGAACTGCGTGCTCAACGGACGGCTCGCGCGCGAAGCGGGGTTCGCGGAAACGTGGAACTTCCCCGCAGCGGGCGATGCGGGAGCGGCAGCAGGAGGCGCGGCGTACGTGGCCGGAGCGAAACGGATAGAGCTCCCTCACGCGTATTGGGGGGATGCGTTCGACGACAGCGAGATCGAGCGCGCGCTTTCCGGACGTGGGCATCGGGTGGCGGATCCGGCGGAGGCGGCGGCCGAGGCGCTGGCCGACGGCAAGATGATCGCGTGGTTCCAGGGACGAATGGAGTTCGGACCGCGGGCGCTCGGCGCGCGATCCATCCTTGCGGACCCGCGGGACCCGGCGATCAAGGACAAACTGAACGAAACCGTGAAGTTCCGCGAGGGGTTCCGGCCGTTCGCGCCGGCGGTCCTCCAGGAGGCGGCCAACGACTGGTTCGCCGACGGGCGGCCCTCGCCGTTCATGCTGTTGACCTCCAAAGTGCGACCGCACGCCCGCGAGCAGATCCCCGGGGTGACCCACGTGGACGGCACCGCGCGCGTGCAGACCGTCGCCCGGGACAACGGCCAACCCGAGTATCGATCCCTCCTCGAAGCGTTCGCCCGGCGCACCGGGGTGCCGATCCTGCTGAACACCTCGCTCAACGTGCGCGGCGAGCCCATCGCCCGCACCCCGGAGGAAGCGCTCGCCGTGTTCGACCGCACCGCGCTGGACGTGGCCGTGCTCGGCCGCTACATCGTCACGAAGTGACGCGTCCGCGCCGGGCCGGCCCGTCACGCCAACGGTTGCGGCAGTCCCGAGTGGTTGGATCGCTCCAGCGGACGATCGCCCCAGTGACCCGGGATAACGCGCGCGCAATCCGGGCACGCGCCATCGCGCAGACGGTTTTCCAGCACGGTGAATCCGCGGCGGTGGATCAGGCGCGTCTCGCACCCGGGGCAGAACGTCGACTCCGTGTCGCCGACGTTGCCGGGGAGGTTGCCGGGGTAGACAAAGTGCAGCCCCGCGGCGCGCCCGTGTTCGTACGCACGCAACAGCGTGGCCGCGGGGGTGCCGCCGCGATCGGTCATCTTGTAGTCGGGGTGAAACGCGGTGACGTGCCACGGGATGTCCGTCGAAACGCCGGCGATGAACCGTGCCATCCCTCGCATCTCGTCGTCGGAGTCGTTGAAACCGGGAATCAGCAGCGTGACGACCTCCACCCAGAAGTCCATCGCCTTGGTACGCTCGATCGTTTCGAGCACGTGGGCCAGGACACCGCCCAGACTCCGGTACCGGCGGTCGTCGAACCCCTTCAGGTCGACTTTGTAGAGATCGGTGTGCGGTCGCAGATAGGAGAGCGCTTCTTCCGTCGCGTTCCCGTTGCTGACGAACCCGCACGTCAGCCCGGCGGCCCGCGCGCACGCGAAGATCTCGACGGCCCACTCGCTCGTGATGAGCGGCTCGTTGTAGGTGCTCACGACAACCGGCGCGCCGTTTTGTTGCGCGAGCGCCACGAGCTCGGCGGCACCGATGTCGCGCGGGCGCACCGTGGCGTTTTCGTCGCGCAGCGTCTGGCTCGTGACCCAGTTCTGGCAATACGAGCAGTGAAAATCGCAACCGAGCATGCCGAAGCTGAGCGCCGTGTGGCCCGGGAACGCGTGAAAGAAGGGCTTCTTTTCGATCGGGTCGATTTGCAGCGCACCGACATAACCAAACGGAACGCGCAGCTCGCCGTCTCGATGAAAACGCACCCGGCAGATGCCGTCCCCGCCGGGCCGAATGCGGCAGCGATGGCCGCACGCGTGGCACTGAATCCGTCCGTTGGGAAGGCGTTCGATCAGCTCCGGCGCGGCCGGGCGTGTTCTTGTTGCGAGTTGCTGTTTGAGCGTCGCCACGCATTCATTATCCCGCACGCACCGCGTGAGTCTCCTGCGACTTGCTATGCTCTTCGCGGCGCCCCGCGTCATTTAAGTGGATTCCCGTGTCTTTCGATCAGATCTTTGTCCTCGCGGTGCTTTTTGGCGCCCTGGTTCTCTTTGCAACCGAGGTGATTCCCCTCGGCGTAACCGGACTCTGCGTGGTCGCGGTCCTGGGGCTCGGCGGGATTCTGGAGCCCGAGACCGCTCTTGCGGCGCTGTCGAGCCCGACGCTCGTGATCGTCGGCTCGCTCTACATCGTGTCCGCCGCGCTCGTTCGGACCGGGGTCGTAGGCCGGGTCGGCGAGCGGCTGCTCGAGCTTGGGGGATCGTCGGAAACACGCCTGTTGTTTTTCGCGATGATCGGTTCGCTGCTGCTCAGCACACTCCTGAACAACACCGCGGTCGTTGTCTTGATGTTGCCGATCCTGCTCGGTGCCGCCCGCAAGCTGGAGATCCCACCGAGCCGTTTGCTGATGCCGGTGAGCTTCGCGGCGATCCTCGGCGGCACGATGACGCTGATCGGCACGTCGACCAACGTGCTCGTGGCCGACCTCGCCGCGAAGGAAGCGAGCTGGCTCGAGCCGATCGGCTTTTTCGAGTTCCTTCCGGTCGGCGCGGGTTACGCGATCTTGGGCATGCTCTATCTGGGGACCATCGGCCGACGGCTGCTTCCGTCGAGGCCGACGGTTTCGTCCATCACCAAAGGGCTCACGTTCGAGTACGTGACGGAGCTTCGGGTGCCAAGCGACAGCCCCGCGGCCAACATGACGCGCGACACATTGCTTCGGCGTGCGGGCGACGGCGTGCGGTTGTTGCAGCACATTCGCGGCGAGGAGATCCTGCCGCCCGGGTCGAAGATCGAAGCTGGGGACTGTATCGTCCTTCGCGGGCCCGCGGGCGCGGTGGTGATGCTGCGGCGGGATCTGCGCCTCGAAGCTCCGACCGGCGAGGAGGTCGGCGGCCGCGGGACGACGTTCGCGGAGCTTGTCATCACTCCCGGGTCCGAGTTGCTGGGGCGCACGCTCGAGCATCTCGGGCTCAAACGGAAGTTCGGCGTGATCGCGCTCGCGATCCAGCGGTTGGGCGCGCATCTTCGCAGCGGGATCGCGAATCTGCCGCTGCGGCTGGGCGATGTCGTCCTCGTGCAGGGCACACCGAGGGAAGTGGAGCGGCTGCGCGGTCAACGAGGCTTCCTCTTACTCACCGGTGTGGAGGAGCATGTGGTCCGTCGGCGGCACGCGCCCGTCGCGCTCGGGATTCTCATCACGTTTGTCGTGATGGCGGCGCTCTCGGGCCTCTATCTGCCGTTGCTGGCGCTGGCGGCCGCCGTCGCGACCATGGTCACCGGGTGCATCTCCTTGCGACGCGCGATGTCGGGTGTGGACTGGAGCACGCTCGGGCTACTCGCGGGATCGATCTGTCTTGGGCGCGCTTTGCACACAACCCACCTTGCGACCGAGGTCGCGGCTGTCGTCGTTTCGATCACCCACCGATTCGGCGACGTCGCCGTGCTGAGCGCCGTCTATTTCCTGACGATGGTCATAACCGAGTTCGTGAGCAACGTCGGGGCCGCCGCGCTCATGCTGCCGATCTCGTTGTCGGCCGCGGCGACACTCGGCGTCAACGAGCGCGCGTTCATCTTCGCCGTGGCGTTTGGCGCGAGCGCGTCGTTCAGCACTCCGATCGGCTACCAAACGAACGCGTTCATCTTCGGCCCGGGCGGCTACCGCTTCCGAGACTTCGCGCGTGTGGGCTTGCCACTCCAGTTGCTCCTTTGGATTTACGCCACGATCGCGCTGCCCATCGCCTTCCCCCTGCGGTCGTAGCGAGCCCCTGCGTGGTGCCGGCCGGACGCGCTAGCGGCCGCGGTAGTGGGCGAACAGGCTCTGGTAGGCCTCGCACGGCGTCCAGCAACCGGGGCACTGATCCGCGACGACGGCTTCGCGGGCCGCGCGCGCCTCGGCTCCGCGCACGACCACCGCCAAGTCGTAACCGGTTCGCCGTAACTCGCCCAGGGGACGGCTGTAGATCGAGCACGGATAGACGACTCCGCGCGGGTCCACAAACACCGATGCTTTGGCCGCGGCGCACGGAACCGGCGACCGGCCAGTCTCGAGGAAACTCGCCACGCGTTTTTGGTACGCATGCTCCAGGAACGAGACCGGACCCCGCACGGGACGCCGTCCATGCTCGAGCGCCTCCAGAACCCCCGCCGGGGGGCGCGCGTCGTAGTCCAGGTTCTTGTAGTAGTGCCCGCTCTGCATGCCGACGTTGAAGTGAAAGTCCGACCGCGTCAGGCCGGGAACGCGCGCACACGCATCGGAGATCGTCTCCTCGATCCGATCGCAGTTCTCTGGAAACAGGGTCATGCCGAAGTAAGCGCTTGTGCGCGCCGGCCGCGCCTTTTTCAGGACGCGCATCGCCTCGCACGCGTGCTCGTGCGCACCGTCCCTGCCGCGCATCCGGTCGTGGAGGTCCACCGGTCCATCCAGGCTCACGGTGACAAGGACACGACGCACACCGCCGCGCACCAGTCGTTCACAGGCATCCAGGACGCGATCCGGCCACCAACCCGTCGTCGGGAAATCGACGAGATACAGGCGTGGCATCGAGGCCGTCAGCGCATCGAGAATCTCGGGGAGATCGGTGCGTTGGAATATCTCCCCGCCGCTCAGGTTGGCCCAAACCGTATCCGGCGCGGAGCGGAACACGCTTCCCCACTCCTCCGGCGTCATTTCGTCCGGCGACGGTTCCTTCCAGATGTTGCAGAACTCGCAGCGCGTCGGGCAATTGCCGTTGAGGATCAGCGTCAGCTTGTACGGCAACCCGCTGGAGGTCGTGCCGCGCGACAACGCGGACGCGAGTGACATCAAGCGCCTCATTTGTTCAGCAGTTTCTCACACAGCGACAGCTCGGATCGAATGTCCCGGACCAAGCGTTCGCCGACCACCTTGGGTTTCAACTCCTGAAGGATCGCGTACGCACGCTTCGCGCTCTCGATATCGTCGAAGAGCAGGCCTATCAGCCGGAGGCATCGGGCGCGGTGCATGTGGCCCCAGGCCCAATACGACTCGTCCTGCGTGGCTACCTCCAAAAACAACCCGCGCGCCATCTCGAGGTATTCGCGGTTGGGCGGGCGATCCTTGATGACCGCGAGGTACATGTAGCAAAGGCCGCGATGGTAGCGTGTGTCCTGGCCGCCTTCCTCGAGCTTCTCGAACACATGGAGGCACTTTTGAAACGCCGCCCGCGATTCGGCTTTGTGGCTGACACGCCGTTGGATGGCGGTGGCCATCAGCAGGATCGACCGGCGAAAGTCCTCTCGCCGGCCGAAGTTCTTCTCGAGCACGATCGCAGCGCGCGCACCGACGGACGCGAGCAGCTCGACCTTCTGATAACCCGGAACTGCAAGCTGGACGCAAACGTGGAGGATCGCGTCCGCGACAAACGCGGCTTCGTTCGCGTTGTACCGTCCGACACCGTTTAGGTGCAATCTGTGTGCTTCTCGGAGTTGGCGCAACGTATCCTCGTACAGGATCTGTGCATGATTATCGAAACCGAGCCGGGCGTGCGCGGACGCGGCCTCCAGATAAAGCCGCGCAAGCTCGATGCGCGCCTGCAGCGTGACCTCGACCGGTGAATTCCGGAAGAACACGTCATAAAAATCGGTGGCCTTCTGCAATGCCTCGGACGCACGCTCGAGGTCGCTCGGGCCGCGCGCCACCGCGTAGATGTCGACGGCCTTGGCCGCTTCGGCGGCCGCATCGCCCCAAACCACACGCTCGTTTTTCGGCCACACTTGCCGGCGGGCGTCCCGGAGAGTCTGGGGCGAACGCCAGTCGGCGATGCGATCCTGCGTGACAAGCGCGAGCAACAGCAACACCGCCCAGCCCGCGCGGCGGACATACGGAGTTGTCGTGGGTCGTTGGAGTGTGTCACCGACCAAAAACGCGAGCCCGGCCAACGAGAGGTACACGAAACGGTCGGCCGCCGCGATCTTGAGTGGCACGATCACATTGCTCACCGGCGCGAGCCCGACCAGGAACCACGCCGCGGCGAGGCGCACACGAGGTGCTCCGCGCCAGATCGCCCAAACGAGCAGCCCGAGAACGGCCACACCGACCAGAACTGGCACGCTCCAGGGCGTCGGCTGTGGATCGACGATCGCCTCGAATGTCGGACCCGCGGGAAACAGAACAAGCGCCGCGTAGTAGCCGAGCGCCGAGAGCATAGTCCAGACCGCCGTAAGGCGCGATCCTCCCAGGAATACGGTCTGCGCGGATTTAGCACCGAGCGAGTCGCGCCAGAACATGAACGCGACGACAATGAGGAGTCCGGGGAGCACGGATCGCACCGCGGTCTTGGCGATCGGCGCGCGGCGCAACGCCCAGTCCCACACGCCCCAGAGAATAGGAACGACGACCATCGACTCCTTGCCAAAGAGCGCCGCGGTAAAGAACACGAACGCGCCAACCGGGCGTTGGCGTGCGTGCATGTAGATCGACGCCAACCCAAACGCGGTCGCCCAAGAATCCCCAAGCGACGAGATGTAGGCGGTGACCTCGACGGTGAGCGGATGGACACCGAAGAGGAGCGCCGAGAAAAACGCGGGGCCTGCGCCGACGCCGGCGTTCAGGAGCAGCGCCGCGAGCAACGCGACACTCACGGCGTGCAACAGGACGTTCAGCAGGTGAAACACGCCCGGGTCCGGGTCCGCACCTACGGATTTCAGCAGCGCGTAGCTCAGTGTCCGCAACGGACGGTAGATATCGCGCGTCGCCCGATCCGGCGCCGCCGTGGTTTCGATGTCGGTGAAAAAGCGCGCCGGATTGCCGACCGTGTCGATATGCGGGTTGTTGACGACAAACCGGGCGTCGTCGTAGAGAAACTCCCCGCGCAGCGACGGCAGGTAGCAGAGCAGCGCGATTCCGGCCGCTCCGAAAATCGAGAGGCGGGTCGTCACGCGCGGTTCCCGGCGCGTTCTCTCGTGCCGGTGGCCGGCAGGCGTGCGAGCGCCGCCTTCGAAACTGCATCCACCGTGATCGCGCGGATGCAGACCGGGTTCAGACAACGGCTGGTCTTGTAGTTGAAGTTCGTGATGCACGGACTGCACGGCGGCGGTTCGTAAAACGCGGTGCTGCCCGCGGAAAGCGGTCCGTAGAGCTCCGGCGTGTTGGGCCCGTAGAGGCCGAGCACCGAAATGCCGAGCGCCGACGCGATGTGCACCGGACCCGTGTCGTTGCTGATCAGCAGGGACGATCTGTGAAGCAGCGCGATCACACTCTCCCAGTCGTGCGCCCCGGCGAGGTCGAGGATCGGCCGTTCCGAGGCCTCGACCACCTCCGCACACAGTTGCCGCTCCCGGGCGGAGCCGGTGACCACAACCAGCGCGTCGCGTTCATCGACCAGCGTTCGCGCGATGAGGCCGAAACGTCGCGTTGGCCAACGGCGCCCCGGGAAGTTGTCGCCCGACCCGGGATGCAGGACGACCAGCGGCCGCTCCGTCCCACCCATGCGGGCGAGCCAGCCATCGATCCGCGCAAGCGCTTCCGGGCGCGGCACGAGGCCACCCGGTTCGTAGTCCGCCACGTGCACGCCGGCCGCACGCGCGAGATCGAGAAACGACCGCGCGGCGTGCTGCGTGTCGTCGTATTTGACCTTCACATCAGCCAGGCCCGCGCGGGATTGACCTTTGGTGTCGAACGCGATGACCTGTCGCGCGCCGGACAGGTAGAGCAAAGCCTGCGAAGTGCGCACGTACTGCTCGAAGTCGATCGCGAGATCCACGCGCCGCCGGCGCAACTGCGCGAGCACAGACAGAAGATCTAAACACGCCATCCCGAACGGCCGCAGGCGAACGGTCAGAACGTCGTCGGCCGTGTCCCGGTATAGCGTCTCGTTGCCCGCGATGGTGACGACGGTCAGCTTCGCCGCGGGGTACCGCGCCTTGAGCGAAGCCAGCACCGGTAGGAGCAGCGCCGCGTTGCCGGCCCCCCAGAACTTCACCGCGACCATCTCACGGACCTCGAGCGGCCGCGGCTCGCCGGAGAACACGTCCTGCAGCGCACGAACCGGCTGGAGCGCCGCCAGCATGCAACGGCCGCCGAGCCGGTCGAGGAACTTCGCCCCGCCGAGGCTCACCGACGCCCTCCGAGGCGCGCCAGCGCGAGGTTCATCTCGGTGTGGCAGTTCCAGAAACACTCCCGGCACGAATGAAGCGACTCGCGCACCGCCTTGTAGTCGTCCGAGCGCCAGACCTCACGCACGTCGCCCGAACCAACCGGGCGCCGCACGGCGTTGAGCGGCACGCAGGGAAAGATCTCACCAAAGCAGTCCACCACCACCGAGGTACGCGGCGCGACGCACGCAACGGGGTTTTTTTCTCCGGCATACGCCATCGGAAAGAGGCCCAGGTATTCCTGCGAGTTGTCCAGCAACGGATCTTGGCCGCAGCGCTCGAGCAGCGCGGCCATCGCACCGTTTGAATCCACCGAGCGCGTGGAAACCTGGTCGCCCTTGAGTTCGTGCACCGGGAGAAAGCCGACGCGATCGACGCCGACGTCGCGCGCACGCGCGAGCAACGCCGGCACGGAGGAGACGTTGTCCTCGCCGAGCGCGCAGGTCAGGGCCACGCGATACGCTCGGTCCGGCAGAGCGATCAATCGCGCCGCGGCGCGCAGGACGCGCTGAAACGAACCGGTCCTACCGCGCAACCGATCGTGGGTTTCCGCGTCGGGACCGTCTAAGGAGATGTTGAACGAGGCGACCCCCGCATCGGCCAGCGCACGCACCCGGGAATCGTCGAGCAGCGTTCCGTTGGTGTTGATGTGCATCAACAGACCGCGCCGCGTTCCGTGAGCCACTAGTTCGGGGAGGTCCTCCCGCAGCAGCGGCTCGCCGCCGGTGATTCCGACGCCTAAGACGCCCAGGTCGGCGAATCCATCCAGCACGTCCCGGAATCCAGCCGTGTCGAGCTCGCGCTTGCGGTCGCCGCGAAGCGGGAGGTCACACATCTCGCAATCGAGATCACAGCGGTAGGTGACGATGAGCGTGCCGAGAAGCGGCTGGTCCTCGCCCCGTATCGCGCGGCTCACCGAGCGCGCAGCGCGAAACGGAAAGCGCCAGTCCCCCTTTTTCAGCCGGCGAACCACGAGGTCGAGATACTGCCGTCTCACAGCGTCCTCACCGTGCGAACCGCGGCTCCACCACGTGGGTTTCGTATTCGCCGCAGTCGCGGCAGATCTCGGGGAACTCGCCCGAGAAGTGCGCGCGGCGAAACTCCCGCATGGCCTTGTTGTTGAGGATCTCCTGAAGCGGCTGCTCATCCACGTGCCCGACGATCTCGCGCCCGTCGGGGTCCGCACAGCAAACCGTCACGCTGCCGTCGGCCAGAACCACGAGGCTCCCGCGGTTGGGCTCGCGACACGCGTTCTTGCGCTCTCTCACCATGAACTGGGGAATCGCCTGGATACGGTCCACGACGCCCGCCCAATCGCTCTGCACGGTCCGCCAGTGCGCCTCCGTGGCGTCGTTCACCACCATGCTCACGTCGATTCCGAGGGTCGCACCCCGTTCGTCCCGCATCCGCCGCAAGCGCAGCAGATTTTGCCGGAGCGGCTCGAGCGCCACGCCACGAATTTGTTCGTGCGTCTCGGCGTCGCCATCGACGGACATCGTCAGGCGCGTCAGGCCAGCGTCGAGAAGACGCTCGCACCACATCTCGTCGAGCAGCGTCCCGTTGGTTGTGATCATCGTCGGGATGCCGCGCCCTGTCGCCGCCGCGATCATCTCCGGCAACTCCTTGACGAGAAGGGGCTCGCCCCACTGAAAGAGCATCAGGAACTCGAGACCGGGATTCGACTCGAGGAAGCGTTCGAACCCGGCCAGATCCATGCTGGTCTTCGCACGGTTCATCCCGTGGTTGACCGGACAGATCGTGCAGCTCAGGTTGCAGCGGTTCGTCACCTCGAAATTGGCGGAGATGAGCCGGTAGCCGCTTGTGCGACGCAGTCGAAACAGCACCTCGTTGTAGGCCGCCCAGAACGCTGCTCGTGTGGTTCCGTACTTGATCGCGACCAAATCCGCGAGGGCGGGGCGCCGCAGATACATGCGCGCGACGAACGGTGCGACGAGCGCCCCGATTCCCCGTTTCGGGCGCTTCTGCGCGGGGTTCGGATTGTTGGAGGCGATCATGGGTCCAGGAAAAAACAGGGCCGCCGGTTCATCGCCGGCGGCCCTGAAAAAGTCGGTCGAAAAACTCCCGCTTACGGGATGAAGCGCACTCGCAGATCCGCGATCGCCGGCACACCCGGGAAGCCCGCGTCGAGGTTACCCAGGCTGTTGCCTGGAGCGATCTGCACGAGACCCAGACCCGGAGGAGCAAACGAATCCAGGAGAACCGTGGTGATCGTCCCGAGATCGAACTCAACGCGCATTCGCACGTACCGGTTACTGGAGATGTCCGCGGTATCCGAAATCTCGAAGAGCGCATCGTATTCCGCTCCCGCCGCCGGATCGCCGTCGGAATCCACATCCAATTCGATCTCAAGCGAAGCGCCGATTTGGTTCGCCCCGCCGCCGAGGGAGCCGTCCGCGGCCTCCTCGGACAGATCCGGAACGGCGTTGTTGTCCGGGCCGGTGCCTACCGTCGCATCCACAAACACGCGAATCGTGCGATCGGTCGGGTCGCCGGGCACCCAGATGAAATCAGGAGCGTTGCTGAGCACGCGGCAGTTATCGTAAACGACGTTCTTCGACAGCGTGTCGAAGAACTCGGTCACGATGCGGGAAACACCGAAGACGACCGAGCCGTTGGCTTCGTTGTAGGTGTCGACGATCAGGATCGCCGTACCGTTGAACGACTCCTTCTCCAACTCCTCGGGCGTTGTGTCCGAGGGATCTTCCGGCGAGAACTCACCGGTGTTTGTGCCGGTCAGGACGCCACTGCCCATGTCCACACTGTCGTTCGCGACGATGGACTCGGCGATGTCGATACCGTCGATGTCCGCGAAGTACATCAGGCCGGCCCCGCCGGAGCCGCCTTCGTCCGCGCCACCGGCATCGCGGTCGCCCATTTCGATTTCCGCCGCGTCGCCACCACGCCTGCCAAACGCAAAGATAGTGGCCACGTTCAGGTTGAAGTTGCCGGCGGCAATAATCGAAATGCCGCCGCCCGCACCACCGCCACCCGGGCTACCGGAGCCCTGGTTGTTGCCGGGCGTGCCGGCATCCGCTTCCGTCCTCCAAGTCGAACCACCGCGGCCACCGAGGGCCCGGATGGTTCCGCGAACCAAGGTGTCCGGTTCCTTTTCCGTGGGCGGATCTGTCACCGGAGGTTCGGGGGCCGGAAGCACGGTTCCGATTGTGATGTCGCCGCCGGCGCTGATGCAGAACATTCCGCCGCCGCCGCCGCCACCGCCGCCGCCATCGTCGCGGATGTCGGCAACGCCGTTGGGCTCCTCGAGCGGATCGTTGGGATCGCTCGGGTCGAACGCTGCACCGTCATCCTCGGACGAGCCACCGCCACCGCCGGCTCCACCGGCAGGACCAGGAGTCCGGAACTCATCTACCTCCGAGCGGTAGGCCTTGCCACCGATACCCCGGTCGGATTCGCCCGGTGTCGTACCAGTGAAATTGGCCCCATCGGTGCCGTCTTCAATGTGCGCGCCTCCGCCACCGCCGTGGGTCGCGTCGAGGCCGGTCTGGTTGTCGTCGTATCGGCCGCCGCCGCCCTCGACACCGAAGCCCTGGCCGGCCATCGCCTGCGAGAACTCGTCGAGCGCGCCGAACCAGCCAACCGGGACGCTACCGTCGAGACCATGGCGATCCTCTGCAGTACCAAGCGTGAAGCAACCACCGTGGCCGCCGGTGCCGCCGCCGGGTCCTTGGCGTCCGCCAGCACCACCGGGGTCGCGACCGCCCTGGCCGCTCCCGTCGTTCGCACCGTCGAAGCCGAAGTCACCGTCGCCGCCGCCGACCTCGATCGTGCCCTCGATTTGGACGTCTTCCTCGACGGTGTAGAGCAACGGGTAGATGCTCGCAAACGTCGTGGTCAACGTCGGCTGGCTTGCGACTGTCGGGGGATCGACGGCCGGGTCAACCGGAGGATTGAGAACCGCCAGCATGCTGAACCGACGGACTTGGTAGACGATCGGACCGGTGACATCGTTGCCGGTGTTGATCTGCGCCGGCGAACCGCCACCGACCAATAGAAAATCAAACTTGTTGTTGGGTGCAGGGATCAGGCCAACGGCCGAACCCTGAACGTCGGTCGCGCCCGTCGCCTTACCGGCTACGGGTGCCATGACCGCTGTACCCGCGCCAAGCACGCCACCACGGAGCAAGAGCGCTGTGGGGACGGGCTCATCCGGAACGAACTCGCCACGGAAACCGTTGTCGTGCTGCAACGCACGGCCATCCCAGTAGCCGATCCCGCCCCAGTTCGCGTTTGTACGAACGTTGCTCGGGATGATCTCCTCCTTGGAGGAGAAACCGGACAGGAACGGACGGGCAAAAGTCGGGAATTCGTTGGGATTCCGCTGCGGGGTCGGAACTCCGCCGACATCGACGTGACCACTGCTGTCATCGTCACCAAACGTGATGACGAGGTCGGTCGGAAGCGAGGGAGAAGACACCGTCGAGAACGACAGCGAAAACGTCCCGTCCGCGTCGCAGGTTGCGCTGTTGACCAGCAGGTTGCCGGCCAAGTCGCAGAACTCGGTGAGCGAAAGGGTGAAGCGTCCCTGGGGCACCGAAGCCTGATCGAAGGACGAATCCTTGTCGAACACGGTGATCAGGATCGTCGAGTCCGCGCGGTTCTGGGTGAAGAAGAAGAAGAGATCGAACGTCTCACCGCCCAAGTTTTCGTTGCGGATGGCGATGTTCTCTTCGCGGACGCGCCACGTGCCGATCGGCTCCGAAAAGGTCAAGCGGATCGGGTCGAGGCGGACAAACGCCGTACCGAGTCCCGGCGCGATGCCGGTGATCGTGCCGAAACCGGTCTCACCCTGGAGGGGAACGGTTTCGACGACCTGGGGCGAGTTCTGGGCCGACGACAAGAGCATGTCGCGGTCGCAGGGGTCCACTCCGTTTTCAATGTTCTCCTCGATGAAGAACTGGTGGAGCACGCCAAGGTTGGGCTCGGCCAGGATGTCACCCGGCGCGGGCAGGATCGTGTGGTTGATTGTGGTGAAGTTCTCTTGGAACGGAACCACGTTCGGACGGCCCTCGGTCGAGCGCACGGGCTCGATGACATCCGGAGCCGCCGGCACCTGAATGGCGTAGCTGAATCCGATGCTCAGGCCGGCGTCGGCCAAGTCCGCACGACGCGGGATCTGCGGCAAGAACGTGACCACATTGCCGCTGGTGAGGTAGACACCAACCGCCGGCGCGCCGGGATCCGTCTGCGCCGTGGTGGTCGTCGTCGTGAAGATGCGGATCGAGTCCGGCGTGACCGACGCCGGATTCACATCTGTCGAGAAGGTAAGGACCAGAGGCGCGTTCAACGGCACGCCACCGAATCCGGGGGCGAAGTTGAAGTTCACCACCTGAAGCGGGGGTTCGCCCGGTCCGCCGCCCGTACTGCACGCGCTGATCCCGGAAATTACCAGGGCAACCAACGCGGCCCGCAGGGCCTGTTTCGCACTCGCTCTTTTCATTTAGAAAACTCCAGTACCGCCGGGTGGCCCGCCGGCGGAAAGCACTCACCGCCGAAACGGTGAGCGCGTAAATCCAAGCCAATCCTCCAGATACCGATCGCCGAATCCGCCCTCTTATCCCGAAAACTCGAAGGTGAACGGGATGTCGATGTTCGCAACCCGCGGCCGTGCGCTGGTGAAGATGTTTGAACGCATCTCCGCCTGGAAGCGCAGGAACCGGAAACCGTCCGCCGCACTGATGTTGGTCGTGAAGGGCACGTCCTCCAAGAGACCGTCCGCGGATGCGCTGTAACGCATCACGACCGTAGAGCCTCCGGCCTGGACGACCGGCACGATGATCGGATTCAGATACGTCGGATCCACTTCGTTCGTGTCGTAGTAAAGCGACTGGCCGATCGACAGCAGACTCGCGATTTCGAGCTGAATCACATCGACCGCGCCCAGCGGGTTCGGAAACCCGGGCGTGTTAGTCGGGTTCTGCGTGTCGCCGCCAAACACCGTGTCCATCAGGCGTAAGCCGATCGAGGTGTTCGCGATGCACGCGAGAAACCGGCAGTCGCACGGCGGGCCGCCCGAAGCGGCGATGAACGTGCGGAACTGCTGCCAAGTGGTGCCTTCTGTGGCCTCGACGTCCAAGATCAGATCGTCGGTACCGTTGTAGTCGAAGAAGCGGTCGAACTCCGGCCAGTCGAGGTAACCCGTCTGCTTGATGCCGTTGCCGTCCACGTCCGCTGCCTGCGGAACCTTGTAGTTATCCACGTCGGCCAGCACGACAAAACCGTCAACGTCGAACTGCGCATCGAAACTGCCTTGCGCGAAGGATGTCCCTGCGATCTTGTGCCCCATTTTCACGATGACCTGCGGGTAGGTCGCGGCGAACAGCGCATCGCTGTCAGGGCCCCACGCAGCGCGAATCACCGTGCCAGCGGGTCCAAGCTCCGCCTGGCGGTAGAGGTTCATCCGGCGGCGGCCCAAAACGAGGGCCGGGAACACCGGGTTGAGCGTCAGGTTGCCGCCCACGAGCGGGTTGACCGTCGGGCAGTACTTGCCCTCGGGGAACGGGCCGCCCATGCCCTGCGGATCTGTGTCGCCCGGAGGTCCGTTGGGAATGACGGTCGTGCCGCCGCTGAGTGTCATGAACGCGTTGATGTTGAGGTTTTGCTCGCGCTTCTGAATCGGAAGGCCAACGAGCTCGAACGGGAATTCCCCGTCGTCGCCCCACACGGCCGTGGTGTTCAGCGGGTCCCGCTGGTTGATGAAGACAAAGTCCTCGCGGAGAAGCCCGGTGTTGTTGACCGTGGGGTCGAACTGTGTGTCGAACGTCGCGAGGAACGTGAAGTTCTGGATCTGGTTCCCGACGAGGTCCGTGGGCAGACGGCTGGGATCGAAACTCGTTGCATCATCGGGGTCGATGAAGTTGACCGCGATGTTGAACGGGCCCTGCCCGAATCCGAAGACCGGCTGGAATGTGAACTTCTGCAGCGACTTGTCGAAGAACGTGTTGCTGGGAATGTCCTGCTGGTAGATCGGAGCCGTCGGCGAGTTGTTCGTCAGGAACATGTTGACGCCCAACAGCACCGTCCCCGGATCCACAGGCTCGCTGAAGATCACGGTCACGGCCGCGTTCGAAGGCACCTGGCCGAAGGCGTTCGGTGCGGGAACCCACTCGAGGCCGAGCACGCCGGGAGGTCCGGGAACCGGATCGGACCAGCCGGAACCGGTGGTGAAGGTGATCGAGTTCTGGGCAACTCGGAGGTCCAGTCGGTCGTTCGACGCCACGGCGATCGGGTTGCCCTCGACGTTCTGCACGAAGCTCTGATGCGGCTCGTCGCCGCCGGGTACGTTGAGCGGCACCTCGACGAGCATCTGCTCACCGGCCGGGAAACCTGCAGCGTTCTGACCGCCGCCCCGCAGGACGGTCGGATCGAACTCGATCACGTTTCCAGAAACCAGGAACGAACCTTCGGGACGCGTCCCGAAGGTAGGACCGAAGCGAATCTTCACGGTCTGGTCGTTCACCGATTCGGGAAGGACCGTAGTGTTAAAGGTAAGCCGTACGCGCGTATTGCGCGCCACGGAGCTCTCGCCTTCCGCGGGCTCAATCCGGACTAGAACAAGCTCTTCGGGATCATTATCTGCGGGCGTCTCGTTGTCGCCTGCGCCGCATCCCTGAAGCACGACCGCCATGCCAAGCACGCCGAGTCCATAGAAGAACCGCGGCAACTTGAAGAGTCGAATCATGACCACTCCTTGATGAACTTCTGCCGATCCCGGGGTTTCGCCCCCGGCCCCACGACGCGCGCCGAATCCGGTGCGCTGTGAAGCGCACTGAACCCCAACGTGCCGTGTGAGGGGGGAAAGTTACGAAACGTGCCCGCTGCTGTAAACAGGCGAACCCGAGTCTGATTGGTTTGCGTAAACGGTTGATACATCCGACGTTGGGGCCGCTACGCAAAGACCGTTCCCACCGGAATCCCACCGGCCATTGCGACGAGGATGTCTAAACCTTTGGTTTCAAAAGGTTTATGAACCAAGACGCGACATGAACCCGGCGCAACCGTGCGGTTGTGCAACGAAATTCCGCGGCAAGATCGCACGAGATCGCACCTCACACGCTGCGGGCAACGCGACGAAACGCTTGGGTTCCGTGAACCGCTCCGACAACGCGCCCCTCGAGTCTTCGGCCCAGGAATGGGCAGTTGCGGCTCCGGCTCGCCAAGTCGTTCGCGGCAACGCTCCAGGACACCGACAAATCGAGCAGATTGAGCTCCGCGGGCGCCCCCACTTCGATGCGCGGCGGTGAGATTCCGGCGATCTCGGCCGGACCGTCCACCATGAGCGAGAGGAGCCCTTCCAGCCCGATGTGGCCCGCGGCGACCAACGCCGTGTGGGAGACCGCAAAGCTCGTTTCGAGGCCGATCGCGCCAAACGGCGCCTCGTCGAGAGGGTAGTCCTTGCGAGCGGGCGAATGCGGCGCGTGATCCGTCGCGATCGCCGTGACGGTGCCGTCCAGAATCCCCCCGATCAGGGCCTCCACGTCACTCGGCGCGCGCAGCGGCGGGCTCATCTTGTAATTCGTATCACCCTCGGGGATGTCGTCGTAGGTCAGAAGCAAGTGATGGGGTGTCGCTTCGGCGCTTATCCGGCCGCCGGCCGCACGCGCCCCTCGCACGATCTCGACCGACCCGGCCGTCGACACGTGACAGACGTGAACCGACGCGTTGGTGTCCATCGCAGCACCGACGTCGCGAGCGGTCGCGAGGTCCTCCGCTTCGACATGGATGCCCTTGGTGCCGAGCCGTTTCGCCGCGCGAACGTCGACCGCGCCACCGGACCACTTCCGGTCCTCCGCATGAACCAGGACGGTGCGCGAAAGCTCCGCCGCCTTTTCCAGCGCGCGCTCCAACACCTTCACGTTTTCGACGGGCAGCCCGTCGTTGCTGAACGCGCCTGCGCCGGCCTGCACGAGTTCTTCGAAGTTCGTGAGATCGTCGCCGATGAGCCCGCGCGTCACCGCCGCAACCGGATGGAGCTCAAGCGGACTCAGACCGCGCGCTTTCTCGATGAGGCCCGCGGTCTGCTCCGCACTGTCGTTCACCGGATCCGTGTTGGCCATGCAATAGAGGTGATGGATCCCGCCGACCGCGGCGGCATCCAGGCCGCTCTCGAGTGTCTCCGAGTCATCGGCGCCGGGTTCGCGCAGATGGACGTGAATGTCCACGAAACCCGGGCAAATCGTCAAACCAGCGACATCCGCGACTCGCGCATCGGGCGCTTCGAGCGCAGAACCTATCTCAGCGATCTTGCCGTCACGAATGAGGATGTCGGCTTCGCGCGTGCCAAACGACGTGGCGATCGTGCCGCCACGTAACAAGAGCGCGGAATCGGTTTTCCAGTCCATTGACGCCAAGGATAGCGTCCGCGGCTACGGATTCGCACGGAGACAATGCGCGACGCCAACGAGCGTCGCGTGTGCGTGCACCGCATCGATCTCCGCGACGTGCTCAGCGAGGCTGGCCGCGCCGGTCCCGGCCACCACGACACGCAGCGGAACGTCGCACTCCGCTTTCAACACCCGGATCAGTTCGCGGGCGCCGCCCACGAGCGCATGGTGTATCCCCGAACGGATGGACTGCTCCGTCGAGGAGCCGACCGCCGCGACGGGGGGAATCGGATCGATCCGCGGCAGCTTGGCGGTGTGCTCGGAGAGACTGCGGGCCATCAGGCCCGAGCCCGGAAAGATCGCGCCGCCCAAGACGCCGCGGTCCCGCGCCGCCACGGTCGCCGTCAGGCAGGTGCCCGCATCGAGGAGCAGGACGGCCTCGGCATCAGCCTCTAGCCACAGCGCTCCGAACACGCCGACAATTCGATCTGCTCCGCAGTCCTCGGGCGGGTCGTACGAAACCGCCAGCGGCAACGGGATCTCTTCGCCGATCGCGCGCAAGCCGGGGTACCGCTCGCGAAGCCGCGCCAGCGCCCGTGGATGGACGGAAACAGCCGCAACCGTTGCGGCGTCAGGCAACGCGGCGAGATCGCCGTCGTTCGGAATCCGACCGTGGTTCGGCGGTCCTTCGCCTTCGGAGCCATCCTCGAATTGCCCGTACTTGATCGACGTGTTGCCGATATCGAGCGCGAGAATCAGCGGCGCCCCCTCGCGTAGTCACGCGCCGCGCGGCGCGACTTGGGATCGCGAATGTCGTAGTTCTGCGTGATCTCCTTGCCGCCACGCAGGATGCGCACGGACAGGATGTTCTTCTTGCGGTTGTTGATCTCGTCCTTCACTACGCGGATCGCGTCGCGCTGGCTCTTCACCGCGCGGTTGTTGACGGAGAGAATCACGTCCTCTTCGCGAACGCCGAATCCGCGCGCGGGGGACGACTTACCGATGCGCGCGATGCGAATCCCCTCCTTGCCGTCGGGGCCCTTGTAACTCTTGGTCTTGACGTTCTTGAGAACGCCCTTGAAACCCATGTCCCGAAGATCCTTCAAACCCCGCGCGCTGATCTCGCGCACGCCCTTGTCGCTCACGTCCCAATAGTCTTTGGCCTTTTCCTGCGCCACGAACGGTTCGATCACGGTGGGTTTCGACTTCGGAGCGGTTGCCGCGTCGGTCTTACCGGTGTTAGGCGGTTCCGCCGCCGCTTTTCCGTTGGGCTCCTTCGTGGGTGCCACATCAGGCAACTCGCCGGTGCCGACGGCGCCGGGGCCTTCAGGCACGGGAATCAAGTCCGCGTTGTCCGGCACCATAGCGACGGACCCGTGCTCATTGCTGCTCTCGACAATAGCCCCCGAGAGCGGGTCGACGTAGGTGTGCGTCGGGTCCGGCGGCTGTCCGATCCACGTCAGCGATTGGAGGTTTTTCCCGTCACAGTGGACATCGAACCAGAAGTGATAGAGGTACGGGTTGTTTTTGTCCGGCCGGCATCCGATGAACTTGTACTTCACCGGAATCTCGCCGAGGTAGAGCCGCTTTGGGTCGAAGCGACCCTCGATCCCGTTGCCAAGACGCAGTGTCTTCGGCTCGCCCCCGCCTTTTAAGAACTCGATCACCAGCGTCGGTCGCGCGCCCTCCTCGCCATACGGCGGCTCCATCGCTACGGCGCTCGTGATCTGGAACAGGTCCTTCATCTTCGGGCCGGAGGCGGCCTCTTTGGGACCGTCGTCGACCTTGGTCGGGTTCTTGTCGGGCTCCACGAACGGGGCGCCGAGCATGACGCCGATGGCATCCGTACTCGGATACCGGGTATTGCCGCCGGGGCCCTTTTCGGGCGCGAACGCGTATTTCACGGCCGGTTCACCGAGAAAGCTCCGGTGCTGCATATAGCCATACACCGTGCCGGCCATGCCGAGCACGGCCGTGATGTTCAAGAGGGTGAGAGTCCGTTTCCACGAAGTGATCGACATTGCGATTGCCCCAATTTACCGCAGGGGGTCCATAGCTGCGTGCCCTACTTGGACGAAGTCGGGCGCAGGACGATTCCAGGATTCCTGGGCCTTCGCCTGGGCCTGCGCCTCAGCCTGATCCTCGGCCTCGGGCCTTGGCCTGTTAGATCGGCCACAGGTGGAGCTGAGGCCGAACGGTTGGGCGATCCGAGGCAAAGGCCAAGTTGGAGGCGGGGGCCGAGGCGCAGGCCAAGGCTGAGGTGTTTCCCTACTCCGCGGCCAGGGCTTCCAGGTTCGCCGACGCCACACCCTTGTTGATGCCGCGAAGCTCGAGCTTCAGCTCATCGGGGTTGTCCGAGCCGGCGAGGGCGTCTTCCAGGGTGATCAGGCCGGCTTTGAAGGCGTGGCTGATCGACTGCTGGAAGGTCTGGGTTCCGTAGTAGTCCGCGCCCTCGTAGATCGCCTTGTGCAGTTCGCGGGTCTTGCCCTTGTAGAGCAGCTCGCGGATCGTCGGTGTCGCGAGCAGGATCTCGACCGCAGGCACGCGCGTCTGGTCGTTCTTGCGCGGCAGCAACCGCTGGCTGACGACACCCTCCAGGCACAGCGAAAGCTGCAGGCGGATCTCGTCGTGTTGGTGCTGCGGGAAAAAGCTCAGGATGCGCTCGACGGTCTGCACCGCGTTGATCGTGTGCAGGCTGCTGATGACCAGGTGGCCTGTCTCGGCGGCCGCGAGGGCCGCGCGCACCGTGACCTCGTCGCGCATCTCGCCGAGCACGATGACGTCCGGCGTCTGGCGGACGACATGGCGCAGGGCGGCGGCGTAATTCAGCGTATCGAACCCGATCTCGCGCTGGTTGATCATCGACTTGCGGTCGACGAACACGTACTCGATGGGATCCTCGATCGTGATGATGTGGCGCGCGTAGTGATGGTTCATGAATTCGATCATCGACGCCATCGTGGTGCTCTTGCCCGAACCGGTAGTGCCGGTGATGAGCACGAGGCCGCGGCGCAAGGACGCGAGTTCCTGGATCTGCTGGCCGGGCAGATTGAGGTCTTCGATGCTGGGCACCTCGTCCATCACGTGCCGAAACACGAGGCAAAGCCGGCCCCGCTGGCGGAAGATGTTGGCGCGGAAACGCCCAACGCCGTCGATCTCGTAGCTGGAGTCCGCTTCGCCGGTGCGCTCGAACTGGTCGCGCAGTGTGGCCGGCAGGACCTCCTCCAGCAGTGATTCAGCAAACGCCTCGGGAACCAGGCTCTCCGAGATGTATTTGATTCGCCCCTGGACCCGGATCGCGGGACAGGCTTGGCACTTGATGATGAGATCGGAGGCCCGTTCCCGGACCAGGATCTTGAACAGCTCAGTGGTTTCCATGTTGCATCCGGCCCCCAGGGTCTCGGATGCGCCAGAGAGTTTCAGAGCTGCTTCGCGATCTCCTTGATGAGCTGCGGCAACCCCTCTCCGGTAACGCCCGAGATTGGGACCACTTTCGTATCGACAAGCGCCTGCAACTCCTTGAGCCCGGCCTCGTTGGGTCCCTGGTCGATTTTGTTGGCGACGACGATTTCGGGACGCTCCGCGAGCCCGTGGCCGTAAGCGACCAGTTCCGCACGGATCTGGGCATAGGCGGCCGCCGCATCGCCGTGGAGGTCCACCACGTGGACCAAGACCCGCGTCCGCTCGACATGACGGAGGAACTGGTGTCCCAACCCGAGACCCTCGCTGGCCCCCTCGATCAAGCCCGGCAGGTCGGCCATCGTGAACGACCGGAATCCGTCGGTGGCGACGATGCCCAGAAACGGCGTCAAGGTGGTGAACGGATAGTCGGCGACCTTCGGGCGCGCGCGGCTGAGCCGGGACAAAAGCGTGGATTTGCCGGCGTTCGGCAGCCCCACGAGGCCGACGTCCGCGAGGAGCTTGAGCTCCAAACTCAACCAGAAGCTCTGCCCCTCCGAGCCCTTGGTCGTCTCGCGCGGCACCTGGTTCGTCGAACTCTTGAACGACGCGTTGCCGCGGCCGGGCGACCCGCCAAGCGCGACCTCCACCCGCATGCCGTCTTGATCGATGTCACGAACCCGCCGTCCGCTCTCGCGCTCGCGCACGATGGTTCCGACGGGAACGAGGATTTCCGTGTCGTCGGCCGACGCGCCGGTCTTCAACGAGCCCTGGCCCGCCTGCCCCTTTCCCGCCCGGAAGTACACCTGGTCGGCCATGTCGCTGAACGTGGAGAGCTGCGACGACGCGATCAGGATGACGCTTCCGCCGTGGCCCCCGTTGCCACCGGACGGTCCGCCGCGCGGAACGTACTTCTCACGCCGAAAGGCGAGGCAGCCGTCGCCGCCCTTTCCGCCCTGTACGAAAATCGTGTGTTCGTCCTTGAACATTGTTGTTTGCCCAACGCGTGACCGCGTTGGAGCCCCCGAGGCCGATCAACTCCACAACTCCAATCGCTCCAACGGAGTCTTGGGCCAACCACGTCGTGCTCCAACGGCGTCAGCCGTTGGGTCAACAACACTGCAGCCGTTGGGCCAAAGACACGCCAGCGCTAGCTGGCCTCGGCCGCGATCTCGACGTTGATCTTGCGGTTCTTGAGATACCGCACGGTGCCGTCGGTCAGCGCGAAAAGCGTGTAGTCGCGGCCCATGCCTACGTTCTTGCCGGGGTGGAACTTGGTCCCACACTGGCGAACGATGATGTTGCCCGCGACGACGGACTCGCCGCCGTATGCCTTGACTCCGCGCCGCTGCGCGTTGGAGTCGCGACCGTTTTGGGTGGAACCCTGACCTTTTTTATGCGCCATGACTTACGCCTCGATCGAATCGACCCGCACCTGCGTGTAGCGCTGGCGGTGACCCTGCTTCCGGCGGTAGTTCTTCCGCCGCTGGAACTTGCGAACCACCACCTTGGCACCGCGCGTTTCGCCCAAAACCGTGCAGACGACCTTGGCGCCGTCCACGTTGGGCTGGCCGACGCGGACGTCGCCGTCGCTCCGGACCATGAGCACCTGGTCGAAAACGATGGACTCCTTCTCGGTGGCGTCCTTGAGATCGATCCGGATCACATCGCCCTCGCGGACGGTGTACTGGCACCCGTGATCGTTGATGATGGCGTAGTTCGTCTGGGTCATGGAAGCCCAGCAAGATAACGCGCGCGCGGGGTGGGTCAAGACAATGGGAGCGCCGAGCTTCGAAACCGGGTCAGCCGCGCACGCTTTCGATGCGCCACTGGTCCGGACGCAAGTCCGAATCGCCGACGATCTCGATGGTTCGGCCGCTTTCCTCCTCGAGCGCGCGCAGCGCGGAGCCCTTCAGCGAAACCAGGGCTCCTGACACCTCCGGGCTGAGACGCGCCCTGAGGCCCGTCCTGCCGCGTTTGCTTGCCTTGGCGGCCAGTTCGCGAAACACCCGCAGGCCGGTCGTCTCCGGAACGGGGGCGCGGCCGGCCCCGGCGCACAGCGGGCAGGGCCGGGTCGACAAAGAGCCTTCCAGGCCGGCGCGACGCCGTGTGAGCACGAAGATCCCAAACGCACCGAGGTGGCCGGGACGCACGTGGCTGCGGTCCTTGCGCAGCGCCGCGCGAAACGCGGAGTCGACCTCCTTGACGTAGGCGGGATCGCGCATGTCGATGAAGTCAACGGCGACGACGCCGCCGAGATCGCGCAGCCGGAGTTGCCGGGCGATCTCAGCCGCCGCCTCGAGGTTGGTGCGCCTCGCGGTCTCTTCGAGTTCGTCCTCCCGGGTCCGGCCCGAGTTGACATCGATGGCCAGGAGAGCCTCGGTCTGATCCAGAACGATCGTGCCGCCGCTCTCGAGGCGAACCCGGCGCCCGCCGATTTGGTCGAGCTGGGTTTCGAGGTCGAATGCATGAAACAGCGGGCGCGGGTCGTCGTGCAACCTCAGACGATCCGTCAGCTCGGGCTGCCATGCCGCGAGGCTCTCGCGGGCGCGCTCGAGCGCCGCGGGGTCGTCGACAACGATTTCGCTGACGTCGTCCGCCATCAGGTCTCGCATCGCACGCACGACAAGATCGCTCTCGGCGTGGAGCAACTGCGCTCCTGCGCTGGATTCCGCACGGTCACGAACGGAATCCCAAAGGCGGGCGAGGCCCGCGAGATCCTTGACCAGCGCACCCTTGCCGCAGGTCGCGCCGGCGGTGCGCACGATGAGCCCCATGCCGGACTGCTCCTCGAGCTCCTTCACGATCGCCTTGAGCTTGTCGCGGTCGTCGCCCTCTTCGATTCGGCGGCTCACCCCCCCGCCGATCGATTTCGGAAGCAGGACGAGAAACCGGCCGGGCAGCGAGATGTTCGCGGTCAGAACCGGGCCCTTCGCACCCACGCTGTCCCGGGTCACCTGAACCAGGACCTCCTGCTTCAAGGCGAGGTGCTGATCGACGGCGGCGGTCTCCGGGTGCTCGATGTCGACGAGGTCGCTGACGTGCAGGAACGCGTTGCGCCCGGCGCCGATGTCGACAAACGCGGCGCCGATCGCCGACTCGAGGTTCACGACCACGCCGCGGTAAATGTTGCCGACGAGCGTCACGGCGGCGCGGCGCTCCACGCGGTATCCATCGAGCTTGCCGTCTTCGACAACCGCGACTCGGCACTCCTCCGGTTCCCGGGCATTGATGACAAGCGAACGCATGGAGCGCAGACGTTAGCAGGCCCACCCACCGAATTCGCGCTACGCGAGCGGGGGCATCCGAACCGCCATCAAGCGGGCCATCGGGGAAGCGCTCGGGAGGCAACGCGTACGAAGAAGGGGCGGCCGTCGAAGGCCGCCCCTTTGGTCAGTAGGGAATGTGGACGGGGTTTAGGCGTCCTCGGGTTTGTCCTCGGCCTCTTTTTCCCTGACGACGTCGGGCATGAGATCGTCCGGGAAGATGTCTTCCCAGTCGGATTCCATCTGACGGCGATAGTCACGCATCGCGTCCTTGATGGAGGCATCGATGTCGTCGCTGTTCTGAATGATGCGAGGCGTCAGGAACACGATGAGGTTTTGAAGGGACTTCGTCCGCTCCTTGACCTTGAAGAGCCATCCCAGGATCGGGATGTCCTTGAGGCCCGGGATGCCGCGCTCGACATCAACGTCGGTGCGCTGCGTCAGGCCGCCGAGCACCGCCGTCTCGCCGGACTCGACGATGAGGTGCGTGACGATCGTGGAAGCACTGACACGCGGGAGCAGGATGCTGACTTTGTTCACGCCTTCACCGGACGTGAACTCGTCGAAACCGGGCAGGATCGTCGATTCACCGACGAGCGTCTCCGACTCGGGAATCACGGTCACCATTATGCGGTTCGTGCTGGGCACGACGTGCGGGATGACGAGAAGCTGGAAACCCTGTTGGACGGGCGACGCGCTCGCCTCCGCGATAGCGAAGGTCAAGCCACCGGACTGGTTCGAAGACGAAGTCGTCTCCGCATAACGAACCGTTTCACCGACGAAGATCGTCGCTTCCGTGTTGTCCAGCGCGACCAGCTTGGGCGCCTGGAGGATCTGGCTCGACCGGTCTTCCTTGAAGAGGCGCAGGGCCATCTTCAAACCGGTGAAGTCCATGGTCCCGAACGTGCTCTGCTTCGGGGTGTTCGGCGGCTGCTGGAACGGATCCGTATACGCGAGCTTATCCACCTCGTCCCAAACACCGAACGGGAGACGGGTCGGGGTCGCACCGAGGCTGATCGCCATCGTCCAACCGTCCGTGCCCGGATCTATACCGACGTCGATGAGATCCGTGTTCTGCGTCGTGATGAGTTTCACGTCGAAGAAGATCTGCATCGGCTCGACATCCACCTGTTGAATCAGGTTGATGAGGTTGTCCAGCGCCGGCTTCGTGCCCCGGGCCAGGATCGAGTTGCTGAAGCGGTCGTACTGGATGGTGCCGCCGTCGAGCTCGACGGCCACATTGAGCGCGTCGAGGATCGGGAAGTCCTTCTCGGGATTCGTCGAGCTGTACGCCTTGATCTCGTCCTTGGCGTATTCGCTTTTCATGTAGGCACGATAGGGGCTCGGGGGACGCACATACCGCAAGCGGATGACGCGGGTCTCGAGCTGTTCCTTCAACTGGTCGCGCGGAACGATGCGCAGAATGCCACGGTCCTCTTCGACGACGGCGAAGCCGAGCGTCTTGACGATCTGCTCGAGGGCGTCCCGCCACGGGATGTCCTTCAAGTTGACCGTGATCGTGCCACGAACCTGCGGAGCGACGATGATGTTCGCTCCACTCGTCGCCGCGATGACGCTGACGATCTTGCCGATGTCCTCGTTCTCGAATGAGAACGTGACACGCTCCGGCTTGCTGACTCGAATGAGCGAAGGGCTCACCCGCTCCAGGACGCACTCGGCGCGCTCTGCGAGCAACTCGAGGGCGACCAACCAGTGCTGGTTCTGGAGCTTAATCGTGACCGGAACATCCGCCGCGTCTCTCGCGACGATGATGTCAACCCTGGTCTTGTCGCGGACACGCTCCACAACCTCTCCCAAGGTGCGCCCACGGACATCGAAAGTGACATTGCCGTCACCAACGTCCAGTTGGGCCATGTTGGCGTCCGTCGGCATGCTTTGCGCGAACGCGGCGCCGCCGAGCGCCAGCACCGCGACCATCGCGATGCAACGAATTCCGTAACGCATATCGAACCTCCTTACCGCCGCGGCAATGCCGCGGATGATCATTACCGTCTCCGAGTCTGCAGCCTCTTGATCTCGACGCCTTCCGTCACGAAGATCACGAAGTTCTCTCCGACCTCCGCGACGAGCACGCGGCCGTCCGCGTCCAATGCGTCACCCTCGCCTCGCAGCTTGCCGTTGATGACAGCGATGCTGACCCCATTCGGCGAGAACACGATGCCGGTGATCGCGATCTTGCGGCGATCGAAATCCTGGATAACCTCCGCGCGACGCTGGAAGTCGGTGATCTCCGCCGCCAAGGCGCGAGCCTCGTCCACAACGTGCTCTCCCTTGCGCGAGATGCTCTTCCAGTTCCGGAACTCCTCAGCGAGCCCCTTCCATCTGCGTTCGTCGAACAGCTTCGCGATCTTGTCGCGCTTCGCCTGAACCTGCTCCTTCGAGAGCTGCTTCTGGCTGCTGTCGAGACCCACGATGCTCGCACCGAGCTCGTGGTATTTGAGAACGACCTGGGTCTTGAACTGCTCCAGCAGATCGCGATCCGTGAAGAGTCGCTTCTCTTCACACTGCGCGATCTGCTCCCCCAACTGGTGGTACGCATCGCGAACGACCTGCCGGTGTTTTTCGAGCTGGAAGAGCAGATTTTTGTCGATCAGGATCTTCTCGATCTGAAGGTCGTTCTCGAGGGTGCGGATCTGCTCCAGGAGCTCCCGGAAGAGCGTTTCCTGGTGCGCGTATTCGCGCTCGCCGTTCTCGTCCACCGTCGCCTCCTGGCGGCGCCGGCGCACATTGACGAACGGGTCACGGCGTGCGATCGAGGTCGTCAGTGTGTACTGCGTCTTCTCCTCGATCTTGATGCGACTGATGATTTCCTTCGCCTTCATGCTTTCCCGTTTCTGGTCGTAGTTCGGGATCGACACGATGGTGTTCGTGATCTTCTTCGAGTAGGTGAACGTGCGGAGGCTCACGCGCAGGTTGTGACGGATCTTGCCGTCGAAGTCCTGGGCCCCGGTGCTCAGCTCGAAATCAATCACGTTGATGATGCGGTTGTGGTTCTCGATCAGGTTGATGAATCGCAGGAACTCGTGCGCGGTGGCGCGCAGGTTCATGACCTGGTCCACGCTCGAGATCGAGGTCGTCGTGGCCTTCTTGCCCTTCCTGCGGCGGCTCCTACGGCCCCCGCCGGTCGGCGAGATCTTGCTGATCTTCACGCCCGACTCCTCGGCGAAGCGCTCGAGAACCTCCCAGAAGTTCTCGATCTCCGTCTCGGCGGGCAGGAAGGCGACTTCCTTCTCACCGGTTTCGCGGTTCGCGATGGCGCGATGCTCGCGGTCGTCGATCTTCGCGATCTCGGCCTCGGCGGCCTCGATCTTGCCTTTGATCTCGTCGACCAGCGTCTCTTCGGCAGCGATGGTGCCGAAGTCACGCCAGATCAGGAAACCAATGCCGAGGGCCGCGAGCAACGTCACAGCGATCGTGCCGATGAGAAGTTGTTTTTCGCTGAGCTTGTTCATGATGGTTTACTTGCGCTTCTTGCCCTTTTTCGGCTTGGCTTTCCGCCAGTTCAGCGGTTTGAGTTCAAGCGTGAAGGACACCTTGCCGGCCTCGGACGGATCCATGCCGTCATCCCATCGGACCGCCTCGAACGACGGCGGCGAGATCTTGAGGAAGTCGCCGAAGAAGTCCGACTTGCGGATCCCGTTGCGCAGGTTCGTGACCTTGCTGAATTCGGTGGTCTCGGTGAATCCACTAAACGTCATCGTTCCGCCCGAAGCGGTCCCGCCGCGGCGAACCGCGCGCGGGGGCGAAACTCGCATCCCCTTCAACCAGACGTGGTAGTTCGTGTGGTCGCCGTCGGCATGAATGATGTCGAAGAACTCGTCGAGCTTGCGCGACCACAGGATGCGATCGCCGGCCACCTGCGCGATCGCCTTGCGCCGGGTTTCGTAAGCGCTGATCTCCTTCTGGAGACTCTTGCTCACCTCGGCCTGCGCGGACTTGTTCGTCAGTTCGGCTTCGGCGGCTTCGCGGAGTTCGCGAGCGCGCTTCACCTTGGAGTAGTGCACGTAGCCGAATCCGATCAATTCGGACGTCACCAGAACGACACCGACGATGATCGCGAGGAATCGCGCGACCGGCGTCGAGTCGAGGCGACGGTATTCGGCGGGCAGTAGGTTGATGGTGATCACGGATCAGAGCTCCTGCACACGAGACGCAAGCCCGACCGCGACCGCGAGCTGAGGGGCGTTGATCCGCACCGCCTCGACGTCGACCGCGCCTTCGTTGATCTCGATCCCTTCCGTGGGGTCCCAGAGGCGCGTCGGGCGGCTGAGCGTGCGCTCCAGCGCCGAGTCGATCCCGACAAGGCGGGCGCCGCCACCGCTCAGGTACACCTCTTCGACCTCGCGGTCGAACTGGTTCTCGAAGTAGTCGAAGGAGAGGAGGATCTCGTTCGCGAGATCGTCGAGCGACGGCATGACGGCTTCCATGAGCTCCTCGCTCGTATCCGCCGACTCGCGCTTGCGCTGCTCCGCCTCTTCGATCTCCACGCCCAACCGCTTCGCGATGGCGTGGGTGAAATCGTCACCGGCGAGGTAGATCTCGCGGGTGAAGTAGGAAGTGCCGTTATGGAAGATGTTGATGTTCGTCTTGTTCGCGCCGATGTCGAGCAGCGCGATGGAACGCTCGGAATCCTCCTCGTAGAAGGCTCCGCCGCGTGCGAGTTCAAACGCATTGCCGACGGCGAAGGCGTCGACGTCGACCACGGTCGGCTGAAGTCCGATGCCGTTCAGAAGGCTCACGTGGTCGTCGATGAGCGCGCGCTTCACCGCCACGAGCAGAACGCGCATCTCGTCGGACTCTTCCTGATCGTCCTCGAACGCCTGGCAGTCCATCACGACGTCGTCGACATCGAACGGGATGTATTTGTCCGCTTCAAAGCGGATGGCGTTGCGGAGATCGTCGTCCGGCATCCGCGCCATCGTGAGGTAGCGCACGATCACGGACTTCCCGTAGACCGACGTCACCACGCGCTTGGTGTGAAACGGATGCTCTCGCAACACGTCGAGAATGGCGTCGGGGCGATGGTCTTCGGCGAGGACTTCGGTCTGTCCATAGCCAGTCATGACGAAGCTGCCGCCCTCTCGGGTCAACTCGACCGCTTTGATCGACCGGGATCCGATGTCGAGCCCGATGACCGACTTGATCTTTCGTTTGAGCATGATTCGTCCGTAAGCCTCCGACCTCCCCTCCGAGGGGAAGCTGACAGACCATCGGATTTTTCGGGCGGGCGACTTGACCGCCAATCGGAGGGCTTTTGCACACCGACGGGGTCGAGCAGGCGCAGCTCCCCCGCCACCGGTTGCATCGAAACGAGCCGGTGGGCCTGGGCCGGGGTGCACAAGACTGAGACAGATTGCGCCTAAGTACCTGCCCAATAGGGACTTACGTGGACTTTGCGCCTCTATCAGGCGCCACCGCCTCAGACCTCGGCCAGGAGCCGGTCGGCCTCGTCATAGAGGTAGGCATCCACCTCTTCCGGCGTGACCAAAGTCAGCACATGGTCCGAAATCCGCGCCGCCGTGCGCCTTCCGACGCTCCGGATGACCCGCTTGACCTCGGGCACGGCACTGGGCGCCACGCTGAATTCGCGGATTCCAAGGCCCAGGAGCAGGAGTGTGTAGTGGCGCTCCGCCGCCATCTCGCCACAGATCGAAACCGCCACCCGCTTGCGCTCCCCCTCTTGGATAACCTGGCGCAGCATACGGACGATCGCGGGATTGCTCGGGCGGAACAGGGCCGCCACCCGCTCGTTGGTGCGGTCCACCGCCAACGTGTATTGGGTCAAGTCGTTGGTCCCGATGCTGAAGAAGTCGACCTCGTTGGCGAGCAGATCGACGGAT
>JAZFYD010000180.1:0-2816 GCA_036443405.1 Planctomycetota bacterium | reverse complement strand
GGATCTCTTCCGGCTTGGTGTAGGCGCCCGTTTCCGGGAGGCCATCGCTGAGCAGGAAGATCGAGTCGACGCCCTGGCTGAGCAGCGCCTTCTTGAGGGCGTCGTAGAGGTTTGTGCCCCCTCTCGGCTTCTGCCTGCTTAGGTGCTTGCGAAGTGCGATCCGCGCGCGGGTCGTGAGTTCGACGAGGGTCTTGCGCCACGCGTGGACGTTGGTCTCGAACAAGATCAGGTTGAGGCGCGCCTTGGCCCCAAGCCCGTCAACGACGTTCAACGTTTCCTTGACCGCTTTTTCCCAATCGCTGGGCTTCCCTTTCTCGGATCGGATGGACATCGATCCAGATTGATCGATGACGAAGATGACCCGGTTGGAATCGACCGGCAGTCCATAGTAGGTCGTGCTCCCTCCCGGGCGCGCTTTGCGGACCCGGGGAACCGTGGCCGGCACCGTGAACGCCACACCTTGCTTGCGCCACCATCGCCGCCAGAAATCAGCGCGGTCGGGGAGGCTTTGGCCGGTGATGCGGAAGAGCGTGCGGACGATCGCCCTCCGGATCCGGACACGGGGCTCCGCTTCCAAGCGGCCAACGAGGGCGACAACGGCAGGCTTCACGCGGATCTCGCCAAGCCCTTGGACGGCCACGAGGCGCACCTGCCAGACGGGGTGCTCCAACCGTTCGATCAGTAGGCCGGCGCCCGCCGAGTCTTCGCTCAAGACGACTGCGTCGAGCAGTCTCACGATTTCGACCCACTCGCGCGAGCGTCCTCGCTTGGCGAAGAACGCCGCGACGGGTTCGTGCGCGAAACCGATGCGGCCCAACGCCAGCAGCGCGGCTTCCTGGAGATCCTCGTTGTCCGAATCGCGGTCGGCCGCGGCAATGATCGCGTCGGTAGCGGAGCGTATGCGCTGCTGACCCGCCGCACGGACCAAGGGGATCAATACGGACTCTTCCCGCTCCACAACGAGGCGCGCCGCGATGGCCGCCTCGACACTTGGTCCGGAGATCTCGGTCAGAACGGCTGCCGCCGCGGCCCGCACAGGCGCAGACTTGTCGGCCAAAGCGGAAACCAGCGCGGCGGTGGACGGCTCCGTACGCAAGGGCTGTAGCATTTCCACAATCCGTGCAGACACCTCGTCCGGAGCTTTCTCTGCCAGCGTCAGCAGCGCGTGAATCGCTTCGGGATCTCCCGCGGCGCCAAGCACCTCGGTGATCGCGATCTGCATCTCGACGCCGGCCTTGGGATTCCCGCAACGTTCCAGGGCGAGGGTCCGTGCCTCCGCATATCCGAGGGCGAACGCGTCGCGCAACGCCAACTCGCTCAGCCGTTCATCGGGAAGACGCGCGGCGGCGAGAATGAGATCTCGCGGCGGGTCCCCGGCCCGGTGACGCGTGCATGCGATGTAGGCCGCATAGCGCGGCGCCGGCCGGTTCAGCTCCGTAACTGCCTTTACGAGGATCGCGAACGACTCCTTCGTGCCCATGTAGGCGAGATGGCGAGCGGCTGCCACGACAATCTCGTCGTCGGGGTCACTTGCCAGGATCTCTTTGAGAACCCGACCACGGCCGGACGCGTCCATGCCGTGAAGCGCCCCGATCGCGGCCAGTCGCACCGTAGTAGATTCCCCGCGGTGTTTCGCAAGGCCCATAGTGCGTTGCGCGAACGGACGGTACTTCCGGTTGCCCATGGCCTTGACCGCAGCCGCGCGGACCCGTCTGTCCGGGTCGGTCCGCAACACGCGAAAAAGAAACTGCAAGGCCCGTTTCGTCCCCAGCGATCCGATTCCCGCTACGGCCAGCATGCGGTCGCCTACCGACTCGTCCGCCACGCGCTTGCGAGCCAGGTCCTTGTATCGCTGATGGAGGACTGCGAAACCCTCGTTGGCCTGAACGGTGACGCCGGCCGGCGGCATGGGCAGCACGGGCCACGGTCGCCGCGACGCAGGGGGCGCCCCTTCAACTTGTGTGAGGACGACAGCGCGCGGGGGGGCCCCCTCGATGCGCGCGGAATAGGCCAGTCCCAGCAAGCGGAAGGGCTTCCCCGGCAAGATACGCTCGAGTGAGTCTTCGCCGAGCGGGATCTTGCCGTTGCCGTCGAGATCGAGGCACAGCAGGATCTTGTCCGGCGCGGCGAACCGCAACTCCCCGCTCTGGTCGTACAGCTCGAGCCGCCGCAGGCGGCCGGCCACGACGACCTGCGCTTCGCGGTGGATCAACGGCGCCAGCCAAAGTGTGGTTTCACCATCCTCCGGCTTGCGGTAAAAGCGCACCGGGACACGTTGCGGGGGCGCGTTCTTGTCGAGCGCCAAGAACAGGTCAACCGTCGCCCCGAGCGGGTCGGTGCCGGCGCCGAGCGTGATCGCTTTCTCGTCGGCGATCTCCCCGTCGAAGTCCTCGTCGACCCAGAGTTCGGTGGCTCCCCCCTTGGAATTCGCGGCCAGAAGCAGCTTGACGCCACCGAACAGAGGCACGCGGGCATAGCGTGCCGTTGGGATCGCGGCCAGCGCGGTGACGCCTTCGGGAACGGCACCAAGAGACAGCTTTCGGCCCTCGTAGTCTGCTGGCTCACCCAAACGCCAGACCAAGTCGGCGGTGACGTCGTCGCCAGCCGATGCGCTGACCGACAACACCACCGTCCAGAGCAGCGTCCGGAACAATGCCCTGCCGCGGCGCGCTAGCGCCCGCCGCCGCCGCTCGGTATCGGCGACGGCCGCGGCGCCCGTCGGCGCCCGGGCCTGTTGATCGCCCACCGACCGAAGGTTCCGCTACCCGTCGGATCCTTTATCTTCGCCTCTGCGATGTCGCGTTTGGTGCGCAGAG
>JAZFYD010000179.1:0-11458 GCA_036443405.1 Planctomycetota bacterium | reverse complement strand
TCGTGCGCGCTGGTGGTGCGCGCACGCGCCGGATGGCGTGGTCGACGGACGCATCGAGATCACCAGACTCGAACAAGTGGATGGTCCCGCACCGATCGAGGGCGCCGTCGGGCTCGTCGCGCCGTGTTCGCTACCGGGCAGCTTCCTGGCACACCTCGACGCGGGAGCGGATCGTCCATCCCAGTTGCGGTCCCTGAGCGGCAAGACCGCCCGCCGCCTCCTGAGCGACACGCGGAGTTTCGCGAAGGCGCGCAACCGCGGTGACCGGCACCCCCGCCGCTTCGATCGGGAGAGTGTCTCCGCCCTCGACCGAACGCGCTTACCGCTCTTGTGTGCGGCGCTGCCGTTGCTTCGCGCGCATCGCGTGCTGCCCTGGGCGCAAGCCGAACCGCCGTTCTTGTGCGAAGTCGACGTACCGGCATTTCTCGCGGGTCTGGCGCTCCCTCACATCGCGTTGGCGGGCACCGGCCGCCTGGCCGTCGAACATCGCGTGCAGGTCCTGCAGGCGCTCGAGGAGGGCGTGGCCGGCCCGGTTGTTCACGTGACCGAACGGAATCTCGCGATCGCCTCGGTCGACGCCTGGAGAAGCATCGTGGCGGCCGTCGCGACCGCGTGGATGCTCGGCAACGGTCCGCCTGCCGTCGCAGTGGACGCGCCCGGCTGGATCCCGATTCCGCAACGGTCCGCATCCTGATCTTCGCGAGCGCTTGCCAACGAGGCGCGCTGCCTTTTTGCCTCGCCGGTTGCGTCTTCGCTTGACGATAATCGCGGCCATGGCACGCACGACGTTTCTCCTTCTCTGTTCCTTCGCCGTCTTGAGGCACACCGCGTCGGCCGGGCCCGCTGCGGAAACGCCGATCCTGCCGCCGGTCATCGCCTGGAAACTCAAGGACCCATCGCTCACCGTCGCCAAGAACGATCCGTGGGTCACGCCGTTCGAAACGGGCGACTTCAACGTCACGCCGCGCTACCCAGAGATGACAGCGTGGCTCAAGCGGCTGGTCGCAGCTGCACCCGAGTTGCACATGGTTTCGCTTGGGAAGAGCCACGAACGTCGGGACGTCTGGATGATCATCGCGTCCAAAGAGCGCGCGTTCACACCGGAAGCACTGCGCAAGTCGGGCAAACCCACGTTGTTCGCGCAGGCGGGCATTCACCCGGGCGAGATCGACGGGAAGGACGCCGGCATGATGCTGCTGCGCGACATGACCGTGCGCGGCAACAAGAAGGGACTCCTCGACCGCGCCAACCTCCTGTTCGTCCCGATCGTCGGCGTCGACGGCCACGAACGCTTCTCGCGTTTCGCGCGGGTCAACCAGCGCGGTCCGGCCGAGCAGGGTTGGCGGACAAACGCCCGAAACCGCAACCTGAACCGCGACTACGCCAAGCTCGACACACCGGAGTTGGGCGCCGTCGTCGATGCGATCGTGCGCTTCGACCCGGAACTCTACTACGACATCCACGTCACCGACGGCGCCGACTACCAATACGACATCACCTGGGACCACAACGGCAAGGACGCGCACTCGCCCGCGTCGGCGGCCTGGATCGACGCATCCCTAAACCCGCGCCTCACCGCGGACCTGAGAGCGAAGGGGCACATCCCTGGCCCTCTCGTCTTCGCCGTGGACGGACGCGACATGAAAAAGGGCAACCGCGTGATCAGTTTCTCGCCGCGTTACTCACACGGTTGGGGCGACCTGAGGCACACGCCGACCCTTCTCGTCGAGAACCACTCGCTCAAGCCATACGACCAACGCGTGTTCGGCACGTACGTCATGCTGGAGTCCACGCTGGAGGCGCTCGGCGAACACGGCGCCGCATTGCGGAAGGCCATCACACAAGACCGCGCGCGCCGGCCCGACCCCGTGGTGCTCACCTGGAAGGACCAGGACGGGGAACCGCCGCGGAAAACGTTTCTCGGAATCGAGAGTGAGATCCATCACTCCAAGGTTTCCGACGGCCGGTTCGTTCGGTTCAGCGGCCGCCCCGTCACCTTGGAGATCCCCTTTGTGCACCGGTCGCAACCGGGCGTCACCGTGGCTCGGCCCAAGGCGTATTGGGTCCCGGCCGCTTGGCCGGATGTCATCGAGCGGCTGAAACGCCACGGCATCACCGTGGAGGAGATCGAGAAGCCGCGCACGCTGACGCTGGAGGTCAGCCGCCTCGTGGAGCCCAAGCTCGCGACCTCGCCATTCGAGGGACGCGTCCGCCTATCGACGGGCGAAAAACGCGAACGCCTGGAGATGACCTACGCGCCCGGCAGCGTACGTGTTGCGACGGATCAGCCGCTGGGCGACCTCGCGGTGACCCTCCTGGAACCGCTTTCCGATGATTCGTTGCTCCAGTGGGGCTTTTTCCACGAAATCCTTCAACGGACGGAGTACATGGAGGCCTACGTGGTCGAGCCCATGGCCGAGGCGATGCTCGCCGAGGACCCGGAACTGGCCGCCGCGTTCCGGGCGCGGCTTGCCGCAGATCCGGCATTTGCCCGGGATCCCGCCGCACGACGCCGTTTCTTCTATGAGAAGACCCCGTTCTTCGACGCCCGCTGGCACCTCTACCCAGTAGGCCGGGAGTGACGAAAACGGCGATCTGCCCGGCACCATGGGCACGAAAGGCTATAAGCGCTCATCCTGGGGCTTGCACCTCGGGGCGGACTGAATAAACTCCGGGGTGAGCTTTTTTCGCGAAGGCGGGATTGGCCGGGACCGAGTAGCTATAGCCCGAGCTAGTGGCCCACATCGATACGGGCTGGAGACTGGATAAGTGAAGAACATCTACGTAGGAAACCTTTCGTTCCGTGCAACGGAGGACGACCTCCGCGCCCTGTTTGAGGCGCATGGAGAGGTCAGTCGCGCCACGGTTGTCATGGATCGCGAAACGGGCCGCTCACGCGGTTTCGGTTTCGTGGAAATGCCCAACGACTCCGAGGGCGATACCGCCATCGAAGCCGTCAACGGCCACGACCTTCAGGGACGTCAGCTGCGCGTCAACGAGGCGCGCCCGCGCGAAGAGCGTGGTAGTGGTGGTGGCGGCGGCGGCGGCGGCGGTGGCGGCCGCGGTCGTTACTAAACCTCGACCGCAACAACAATTGCCACATCACGGGGCTCCCTTCTTGGGGGCCCCTTTTTTTTGCGACGCGTTTTCTTGCGTGAACGACACACGCTCACTTTTTGGGCGGCACGTGAAAGAAGTGGCGCTTCGCATCGAGCGGCGCTTCGCGTCCGTCGAGTCCGATGCGCAGCAACAGGCGCGCGCCGCCCATCACATCGAAGTGTTCGATCTTGATGGCGTGCCAGCCCGCCTCCAGACGGATCTCCTTGCTGCCATAGAAGTTTCGATAGGCCATGTTCCGCCAGTTGTCGATGATCCGCGTGCCACCGATCTCGACACGCACGCCGTCGTTCGCCGCGACAAAAAACGTGTAGGTGCCCGCGGACGTCGCTTTGAAGTACCCCTCCCACCGGATGCTGAAACGGTCGCGCGGAACGGCCTGGTCGGGAGCGCCGTTCTGCCAATCGAAATCGATCGAGTCGTCCACCCGTTCTCTCTTGAGCGTTTCGAAACCGGTGCCCGCGTAGTAGCGGCCGAGCAGGCCGGCGGCGAGTTTGGCCGGTGGCGCCGGGAGCGCGGCGACCGGGAGGTCCTTGACCGCCCCCGTCGGTTCGGGTTTGGTCCACTTCAAACGGAGAGCGTCCGCACGCTCGACAGCCGGATCGAGGACCAGAGCCATTTCGAGATCCTGAATCGCCGCCTCGTGTTCGCCGAGGGCGCGTCGGGCAATCGCCAGGTTGATCAAGGCATCCACATCGCCGGGGTACAGCGCGATCGCACGGATAAACGATGTCTTCGCCTTCTCCGACCGGCCCCGTTCCCCCCAGAGGACGCCGAGGTTCCGGTGCGCCTCGTTCAGATTCGGCGCCAACGCGATCGCGGACTCGAAATCACGGCGTGCGGATTCGAATCGCTTGTGGGACAGCGCAACGAACCCGCGGTTGTGAAGGAGACACGCGCGAATCTCATCGAGGGTGAGATCGCGCAGATAGATCGACCCCGGCAGAAGCTGAGGCCCGAGATCCTCGCGCATCTTCTCGTCCGAGATCTCGACACCACCGCGGGTCAGCTCGAGGTTCCTCGAGAACTCACCGTCGCGATAGCGAACGAAGAAGTGGTTCGGCGCGGCCACGCCATGAAGCGGAACACCGGCCTTTTCCGCGATGGCCAGCGCGACCACGGAAAGAGATAGGCAATACCCGCGCCGCGTCCTGAGGACCGAGTCGAGGTGCAGGGTCTTGCTCGAGGTGAGATCCGCGACCGATTCGAAGCGCTGGTCGAGAAAGAGCAGCTTGCGGAATCCGTCGGCCGCTTCCGCCGGCGTCGGGTCATCGCCGCAGAGTGCGAGATACCGTGCCGTGAGCCGATCAATCTCGCCGCGAACGACCGCCTCGTCGAGGTCCTTGTGGTCCCGCCGCGCGATCTCGATCGCCGCGCGCAATAAAGGTTGCTCCCCCGCGCTCGCGGAACCGTGGAGGAGCAACAGTGCACCGAGTGATGCAACCACCCGGGCGCCAAGACGAGGGAGCATGCCCTGCTTGCCGACTCGGCCTATTTGGTCTTCGCGGCGTTTGCTTCGAGTTGCTTCTGCAGCTTCTCGATCAGCGCGCGCAGCTTGGCGATTTCCTTTTTCAGCCGCCAGTTCTCATGCTCGAGGGTTTCCACCTTGGTGCGGACGCGCCCGGTGTACTTCTTGAACTGCACGTTGGTCAGGACGCCGATCGCTTTCTTCTGAAAGACCGCATCGTGGTTTTCGTGATAGCGGCACCCGAGTCGCTCGCGGTGCGCCCGCTTCACCACCGCGCGGTGCTCATTCTGGAACGCGAAGACGTCCTTGAGTTGCTCGGTGTTGAGGTCGAGCTTCTTGAGCTTGAGGATCAACCCGTCGGAGTTGTCCCAGCAGGCCGAAGCCTCCGAGGCAAGAAACGCCACCGACAGCGACAGGATTGCGAGAAACAGGACACGCTTGACCACTGGGGCCTCCTTTCGTCTGAACACCGACGTTGAGAATTGTAGTCCTCCGGTGCAACGCCGCTCGGTCATATCTGCGATTCGCTAGTCGTCGAACGGTAGGACCCCGTCCGGGATCTCGTTCGGTTGCACCAACTCCGCGCGGTAGATCCAGAAGCGGCTGTGATCAGCTTGCAGATCCCAGACGATCTCCTGGTTGACCGGGTCAATTTCCACGATGTGCCCAACCGTTCCCGCGACCGCGAGGATGTTGCCGTTGGGCATGCGATCCGCATCACCCAACGCAAGGGAGTAGTAATCCGGCGGAAGATCGAACACATAGGGCTGCGTGACCGTCCCCGCGGTCTCGTCCCAGAAAATCCGGGCCACGCGGCTGTACGGCGGGTCGCGCCGATTCCCATTGTCGAAATAGAGGAGCGACCCGTCTTCCTGAACTTCCACCGCATGCTGATGGCTCATCAAGCTCTCGCCGCCCAGGCCATCCTCGCCGAGCGTGACGCGAATGTTTCCCGACGGATAGTCGATCCCGATGATCCTGTCGAGGGCTCGTACCGACATCCAGAGGATGCTGCGGGCCTCGTCCCAAACGATCGCGTTGGAGTGCGTCCAGTCCTTGCCACGCCCGGTCATCGTCGTGCGCGTGATGTCCTGCTCATCCACCTGATCCGTGGAAATGTGGTCGAACGCGTTCCAGCTCCAGACCACCGCGCCCGTGTCACGATTCACGATCTCGATGCCGTCGCCCTCGTAGGTGACGCCGTTCACATCGTCGTAGACGAACGTCAGGTACATGGTGTGCCCGTTCGGTCCAATCGTGACTTCGTGATGCGCGGTGATGTCGTCGCGGCTCGTCCATAGCACGGTCCCGTCCCAGGTCATTTCGGCCGCGCGCCGCATCCCGCCGATCGCGAGGTTGACGAGCAGGTTGCGGTTGGGGAGCACCCTGGCGTCCGAGATCGTCTCCGTCGTGCTGCGCCACCACCAGACGATCTCGCCGACCTCGTTGATCAGAAGCAGCGTGCCGACTCTATCCTCCCCTTCCGGCCGGTTCAGATCGAGGAGGTCGAACAACCTGTATCCATTCTGTGCACGCTCGGGATCATGGTTGAGGATGCTCATTGTCGGCAACGGCTGTGGCGGGATGCGGACGCGGAATCTCGAGAGCGGCGTCGCCGAGATGGGATTCCCGGCCGAGTCCAGACCCTCGATACGCAGCCAGAACACGCCGTTGTCCGGCAGCGTCGACTGGCAGCGATAATCGAGACCCTGGACCAACGCCTGTTCCACAAGCTGCGTCATCGCCTGATCGGCGTACAGCGATACGCGGTAGGCCGAGACGGTTTGCCCTGAGACCCAGCGGATGAGGGGTTGTACCTCGTTCGCCGCACCTTCGGGGGAAGGCGTGACGACCTGCAGGACCGTGGATTGGCTCGTGATCTGGCGCCCGGAGTCGCAGCCCGCGAGCAACCCAACCAGGAGGCCACCAAGAATCCGCGTCCACAAAGCCGTATCGAATGAACCGATTCGAGTCATTTCGACCTCCGTAGCCCTACTCATCAAACGGCAAGATTCCGCTCGGAATCTGGCTAGCGTGCACGAACTCCGCGCGATAGATCCACCACTCCCGCCCGACGGAGGCGCCCTCGGCGTGCAGGTCCCAGACGATCTCCTGATTCGCAGTGTCAATTTCCACGATACGGCCGTTCGTCCCGCTGACCGCGAGCACGTTGCCGTTCAGCAAGCGGTCCGCATCCCCCAGCGCGAATGCATAGAGCTCGGCCGGAAGGTCGAACACGTAGGGTTGCGTAACGGTGCCTGCGGTCTCGTCCCAGAAAATTCGGGCCACACGGCTGCGCGGCGGGTCGTAGCCGTTCCCGTTGTCGAAGTAGAGCAACGACCCGTCGTCCTGCACCTGCGGCGCGTGTTGGTGGCTCATCAAACTCTCGCCACCCAGTCCGTTCTCGCCAAGCGTGACGCGGATCTTCCCGGACGGGTAGTCGATCCCGACGATCCGGTCGAGAGCCCGCACGGACAACCAGATGATGCTGCGTGCCTCGTCCCACACGGCGGCGTTGCTGTGCGTCCAGTCCCTGCCGAGACCGCTGAGGCCGGTAGTCTCGATATCCTGCGGGTCGCGCTCATCCGTCGAAATGTGATCGAACGAGTTCCAGTCCCAGATCACAGCGTTGGTGTCCCGGTTCACAATTTCGATTCCATCGCCCTCGAACGCAATACCGTCCACGTCCTGGACTGTGAAGTGCAGATACATGATGTGCCCGTTGGGTCCGACCGAGGTGGAGTGATGAACGACAGGGCCCGCGCGGCTCATCCAAACGAAATTTCCGTCCCAGTCCATCTCAACGGAGCGGCGGTCGCCGGAGATCGTGTTTTGGACGAGCAAGTTGCCGTTGTCCAGCACGCGCGCGTCGCCAATGGACTCATCCTTTCGGCGCCACCACCAAACGATTTCACCCGCCTGGTTGACGAGTAGCAGCGTGCCTCCGGCGAACTCCTCGCCCTCCGGCCGGCCACGATCGAAGAGGTTGAACAACCGGTAGCCCCTTTGCACACGTCCAGGCTCGAACGTGAGAAGCCTGATGTCCGGCATCGGCTGCGGCGGAATACGCACCCGGAACCGGGAGAGCGGCGTCGACTGGATGGGATTCCCGGCCGAGTCCAAGCCCTCGATCCGCAGCCAGAACACACCGTTGTCCGGAAGCGTGGACTGGCATCGATGATCGAGATCTTGGACCACCTCCTGCTCCACGAGTTGCGTCATCGCCTGATCGGCGTACAGCGACACGCGGTAGGCCGAGGCGGTTTGCCCAGAGAACCAACGGATCAGGGGCTGCGCCTCGTTCGCCGCGCCTTCGGGCGACGGCGTGATGACCTGCAGGACCGCGGACTGCGCCGTGATTACGCGCCCAGAATCGCAGCCCGCGAGCGTTCCGATCAGAAAGACGCCCAGAACCCGTGTAACCCAAACCGTACCGAATGCACCGATTCGCACGATATCGACCTCCGCTTAATGTGCGGCAATCTAACCAAAGTCGCGGTCTCTTGAGTAGTCCAATCGAATGCGTCGCGAGCGAGATACTAGTCGTCAAACGGTAAGACCCCGTCAGGGATCTCGTTCGGTTGCACCAACTCCGCGCGATAGATCCACCAGTCCCGCCCGACGGAGGCGCCCTCGGCATGCATATCCCAAACGATCTCCTGACGAACGGTGTCGATCTCCACGATGCGACCAATCGTCCCGGGAACCGCGAGAATGTTGCCGTTCGGCATGCGATCCGCATCCCCCAGCGCGAACGCGAGGAGTTCGGGCGGAAGATCGAACACGTACGGCTGCGTGACGGTGCCTGCGGTTTCGTCCCAGAGAATCTCGGTCACACGGCTGCGCGGCGGGTCGTAACGGTTCCCGTTGTCGAACAACAGCAACGACCCGTCCTCCTGCACCTCCGGCGCGTGTTGGTGGCTCATCAAACCCTCGCCACCAAGTCCGTTCTCGCCCAACGTGACTCGGATGTTGCCGGACGGATAGTCGATCCCGATGACCCGGTCGAGGGCGCGGACCGACAACCAGATGATGCTGCGTGCCTCGTCCCACACGACTGCGTTGCTGTGAGTCCAATCCCGGCCAAGACCACTGAGGCCATCGCGTTCGATGTCCTGCTCGTCGACTTCATCCGTCGAAATGTGATCAAACGAGTTCCAGGTCCAGATGACAGCGTCGGTGTCGCGATTCACGATTTCGATGCCATCGCCCTCATACGACACTCCATTTACATCCTGGGCCACAAAGTGCAGGTACATCGTGTGCCCCTGGGGGCCGACCGAGACCTCGTGATGGACGCTCGCTCCTTCGCGGCTCTGCCAAATGATGTTGCCATCCCAGTCCATCTCGACCGCGCGACGAAGGTTGTCGCGCATGTTTTCCACGAGCAAATTGGTGTTCTCCAGCACCCGTACGTCGCCCGTGGACCGTGAGGCGGCATCGCGCCACCACCAGACAATTTCGCCCACCTCGTTGATGAGCAGCAGCGTGCCGCCGGCAAACGGCTCTCCATCGGGTCGATCCCGGTCGAAGAGGTTAAACAGACGGTAGCCTCTCTGCGTGCGTGCGGGATCGAACTTGAGGATCTCGATGTTCGGCATCGGCTGCGGCGGAATGCGCACGCGGAATCGCGAAAGCGGCGTGGCCATCATGGGGTTTCCGTCGGAATCCAGTCCTTCGATTCGCAGCCAGAACACGCCATTGTCGGGGAGCGTGGACTGGCATCGATGGTCGAGATCCTCGACCTCCGCCTGTTCCACCAGTTGCGTCATGGCCTGGTCGGCATACAGCGAGACACGGTAGGTCGGGGCACTCTGCCCCGAAAACCAACGGATGAGGGGCTGCGCCTCGTTCGCCGCGCCTTCGGGCGACGGCGTGATGACCTGCAGGATCGCGGACTCCGGGAGAATCTCACGCCCCGAGTCGCACCCCCCGAGCAACCCGATCAGGAGGCCACCGAGAATCCGTGTCCACAAGACCGTATCGAAGGATCCGAGTCGCACGATATTGACCTTCCAATCTCCGGCCGGGCGAGCCCCATCGGTGAACCGTCGGGGGCTTAAAACTCCGCTTGCCCAAACCGTTGTTGTCCTGAAATCTGGCGAGGCTTTCCCCTCGCTCACTTGGGCACCAATCTACCGGAAGGGATGGACTCCGGGTTCGCCCATTCGATCGCGTCCGCTGCCGGGCCTAAAATCGCGCGTCTCCATGCCTCGCAAGACCCAATCCAAAAAATCCAAGTTCGCGACCGCTACCGAGATGGCCGCGGCGCAGCGCGAGATCTCCGTCGCCGAGTTCTTCGCGAAGAACCGGCACCTCCTCGGCTTTGACAACGCGAACAAGGCGCTCTTGACGACCGTGCGCGAAGCGGTGGACAACGCGCTCGACGCATGCGAGGAGGCGGGAATCCTCCCGGAGATCACGGTCGAGATCTCGCCGGCGCGGCACAGGAAAAAAGACGGCAACCAGCTGCTCCTGAAGGGCGCCGACGGCAAACCCAGGAAGGCGTTCGGCGGCGCGGAGCGCCTCGTGGTGGCTGTCCAGGACAACGGCCCGGGCATCTTGAAGCCGCAGATCCCGAAGATCTTCGGCAAGCTGCTGTACGGCTCGAAATTTCACCGGCTGCGCATGAGCCGCGGACAGCAGGGCATCGGCATCAGCGCAGCGGCGCTCTACGCGCAACTCACCACCGGCAAACAGGTGATCATCACGTCGCGAACCGGCCCGCGCGCGCAACCCCACCGCTACAAGGTGGGCATCAACCTCGCGAAGAACCAGCCCGAGGACAAGGAAGTCGCAGTCCCGGAGTCCGAGGACGTCCCGCGCGGCACCCGTGTGCAGCTCGAGATCGAGGGCCGCTATCAAAAACACGGCAAGAGCGTCGACACGTACCTGAGACAAACCGCGGTCGCCAACCCCCACGCGCGGTTGGTGCTGCGCGACCCGACCGGCAAGGAGACCATCCACGAGCGTGTCTCGGAGGACCTCCCCGTTCCCGCGACCGAGATCATGCCGCACCCGTACGGCGTGGAACTCGGCGTCTTGATCCGCATGATGCGCGACTCGAAGAGCCGGAGCGTGAAAGGATTCCTGCAGTCGGACTTCAGCCGCGTGAGCGCATCCAAGGCGACGGAGATCCTGAAACGCGCGGCCATCAGCGAGGGGTATCACCCGAAGACGATCGCGCGGGACGCAGCCGACGATCTCTACGAGGCGATCCAGGAGACCAAGCTCATGGCGCCGCCGACAAACTGCCTCTCGCCGATCGGCGAAGCGCAGCTCGAGGCGGGCTTGGAAAAAGAGTACGACTGCGAGAAGTACTGGTCGGCGACCCGGCCGCCCAGCGTCTATCGCGGCAACCCGTTCCAGATCGAGGTCGCGCTCGGTTACGGCGGTTCCCTGCCGGGGGACCAGCAGGCGCAGGTGCTCCGCTTCGCCAACCGTGTGCCGCTGCTCTATCAGGGCGGCGCGTGCGCGATCACCAAATCGGTCACGGGAACCTCCTGGCGCAACTACAAGATGCAACAGCCGCGCGGCTCCATGCCCGTCGGGCCCATGGTCCTCGCGGTCCACATGGCGAGCGTCTGGGTGCCGTTCACGTCGGAGGCGAAAGAGGCGATCGCCAACTACGACGAGATCGTGAAGGAAATCAAGCTCGCGTTGATGGAGTGCGGCCGCAAGCTCGGCATCCACATCAACAAGAAACGCCGCGTGGCGGACGAAGCCAGAAAGCGCAGCCACATCGAACTGTACCTCCCCCACATCGGCATCGCGCTGCAGGAGATCCTCGGCCTGACCGATCCGGAGCGCGAGACGACACTCGAGAAACTCAAGGGCATCCTGGAAAAGACACGCAAGGCATGAGCGCGAAAA
>JAZFYD010000178.1:0-15776 GCA_036443405.1 Planctomycetota bacterium | reverse complement strand
GCCGAGGTCCAGGAGTGTTACCGCATCATGATGCGCGCGATGCTCGACGTGACGGACAACCTCGAGGGCGACGCGATCGTTCCGCCGCCCGATATTCGTATTCACGACGACAACGATCCGTACCTCGTGGTGGCCGCCGACAAGGGCACAGCGACGTTCAGCGACATCGCGAACGGCATCTCGATGGACCACGGATTCTGGCTGGACGACGCGTTCGCTTCCGGCGGATCCGCCGGCTACGACCACAAGGTGATGGGCATCACCGCGCGCGGCGCATGGGAATCCGTCAAGCGGCACTTCCGCGAAGCCGGCAAGGACACGCAGACCGAGGATTTCACCGTCGTCGGTGTCGGCGACATGTCGGGCGACGTTTTCGGCAACGGGATGCTGTTGTCCGAGCACATCCGCCTGATCGCGGCGTTCAACCACCTGCACATCTTCGTGGATCCGGACCCGGACATCGCGAAGAGCTTCGCGGAGCGCTCCCGTTTGTTCAAGTTGCCACGTTCCTCGTGGACGGACTACGACGCGTCGACGATTTCCGAAGGCGGCGGCGTGTTCGAGCGCAAAGCGAAATCGATCCCGATCAACGCGCAGCTGAAAGCGGCGTTCGGCATCGACGCGGATCGCTTGACGCCCAGCGAGCTCATCCAGGCGATCCTGCGGGCTGATGTCGAATTGCTCTGGTTCGGCGGCATCGGGACGTATGTGAAAGCGGAGGCGGAGAGCCACGCGGATGTCGGCGACCACGCGAACAACGCCGTGCGTGTCGGCGCGAAGGAACTGCGGGCCCGCGTGATCGGCGAAGGCGCAAACCTCGGGATGACCCAGCGCGCGCGGGTCGAGTTCGGGCGCACGGGTGGGCGCCTCAACACCGACGCGATCGATAACTCCGCGGGCGTCGACTGCTCGGATCACGAGGTCAACATCAAGATCCTGCTACGCGAAGCGGAAAAGGCCGGCACCATCACGCGGCCCGAACGCGACGTGCTGCTCGGCGAGATGACCGAAGAGGTCTCGGTGCTCGTGCTGCGCGATAACTATCTCCAGACGCAGGCCATCACTGTCACGCACCAACTGGGCGGGCACCTGCTCGATCGCATCGCACGCTACATGCGGACGTTGGAACGACAGAACCGCCTCAGCCGTCGTCTCGAGGATCTTCCGGACGACGAGGAGTTGAAAGACCGTTTCAAGGAGGGCCTCGGGTTCACGCGGCCGGAGCTGTCCGTGCTCCTCGCTTACGCCAAGATCGAGCTCTACGACGAGTTGCTCAATTCCGACATCCCGGATGATCCGTACATGCAGGGGGATCTGAAACGATATTTCCCGGAACCGCTGCGCGAACGTTTCCCCGAACTGATCGAGAAGCACCGGCTGCGCCGCGAGATCGTCGCGACGGTCCTGACCAACAGCATCATCAACCGCGTGGGACTGGCGTTCATCCACGAGGTGAAAGAGGTCTCCGGAATGCCGGCGCCGGACATCGCGCGTGCGTACGTTGTGAGCCGCGAGACGCTCGGCATCCGCCAGCTCTGGCGTTCGATCGAGGCGCTCGACAACCAGGTGCCGGCGACGCTGCAGGCCGTGATGCTCGCCGAGGGCGGCCGGCTGCTGCAGCGCAGCACCGCGTGGTGTTTGCGCGAAGGCGGTTTCGGCATCGACATAGGAAAGACGATCGACGCCTACGAGTCGGGCGTGCGCGAGTTGAGCGAGGGCATCGTCGACGTGCTGTCGCAGGCGAATCGCAAGCTCGTCGAGGAGACCGAAGCGATCTATGGTGCGCAGGGTGTGCCGGAGGACGTCGCGCGCCACGTCGCGATCTTGCCGGTGCTGTTTTCGGCGTGGGACATCGAGCGGTTGGCGCGACGCATCCAGCTGCCGGTCCTCGAGGTGGCCCGAACCTACTTTGGCATCGGCGCTCGGTTCGGCTTCGATTGGCTGCGCAGGGCAGCCGAGTCGCTACCCGCCGACACGGCCTGGAACAAGCAGGCGGTGGTCGCGATCGTCGATGACCTGTTCGCGGCCCAGAGTGACCTGACGCAGCGTATTCTCGACGTGCGCCCCGACGGCGCGACGTCGGAGGAGGCGATCGCAGCGTGGGCCGACGGGCGGCGACCGATCATCGCGCGCACGGAACAACTCCTCGCGGAGTTGCAGTCGACGCCCGCGCACGACTTCGCCATGCTCGCGGTGGCGAACCGGCAGCTGAAATCCTTGGGCGTGTGATCCCAGTGGCGCTCGTCGCGAGAAAACTGGCCGTGAAGACGGTCGAGTTGCCGTCGGAGGTCGAGGAGCTCCTGAACGCCGCCGATCGGCGCATCGAGGCGTTTCTGGAGTCGCAGGATGGCGGAACGCTCCCGGGGTTTGTACCGAGCGACTTCGTGCGCGTGTACGAAGTGCTCGCCGCCGTGCGCAAGGCCGACATCGTTCCCGAGAACACGTTTTGTGAATGGGGGAGCGGCATCGGTGTCGTCGCGTGCCTTGCGGCGATGCAAGGGTACGAAACCTACGGCATCGAGATCGCCGACGAGCTTGTGGACGAGTCACGTGAACTCGCCGCGGAACACAACCTCGACGTGACGTTCTCGCACGGTTCCTACATCCCCGAAGGCGGTGAGCCGTGGCTGGACTCGATCGCGGAAACCGCGTGGATCGAATCCGGCGGCGCCGACGCCTATGAGGACCTCGGCCTCGACGTCGATGATTTCGGATTGATCTTCGCGTACCCCTGGCCCGGCGATGAGCAGGTCCTGGAGGATCTGTTCGATCACTACGCCGCGACCGATGCGGTCCTCCTGACGTTTCACGGGATCGAGGACTTGAAGGTTCAGATCAAGCGTTAGGGCGGAGCCTCACGGCTCCCTTGAACTTGCCCTTGTCCAGGACCCTTTGCACTCGACCCTTTTCCGTCTTTCCTTTTCCTCGGCCCTTGCTCGGCGTTCGCGGAAGGGGCAAGGAGAAGGGGCGCAGGAAAAGTGCAAAGGGTCAAGGGTAGGGGACATGGGCAAGGGCAAGGAAAAGGGGGACGAGCATCACCGCGCAATGGAACCGAAAGCCCACCCCGCGCAACGTCGTCCAACCACCATGCGAACACGCGCCTTCACCCTCATCGAAATCCTCGTCGTGGTCGTCATCATCGGGCTCATCGCGACGCTGGTGGGTCCGCACATTTTCACGATCGATACCGAAGCACGCCGCAAGATCGCGCTCGCCAAGTGCGTCGAATATCACAACGCGGTACGCATGTGGCGGATCGTGCACAAACGTGGTGCCTACCCCGCAACGCTCACGGACATGGAGGTGCCGTTGCACGAAGGCGAGACGGACTTCGCCCGCATCGATCTTGATCCGTGGGGCGGCGAATACCGCCTGGAATTCCAGGGCCCGAACGTCCACGTCTGCTGCGACGGCCCGGACCAGACCGCCGACACCGACGACGACATCTGCTACGTCGCGAGGGACGGGTGAGGGGAGGCCGAGGCGTGTGGTCTGGGGTCCGAGCGGCGGGGGCCGACGCATGAGGCCGGGGCCGAGGCCGGGGATTCTGCGGGCTTTCACCCGTTAGCTGACAGCCCCCGGCCGCTCCTTTAAACTCCCCCTCATGCCTACTCGTTTCCCCATCGAGGTCGGCCTGCGCGATGCACGCCGGGTCATTGTCCGCGCCTTCAACGAGCGTCATGTCGACGCCACCTTCGACTTCTTCCAGCGGCTGCCGGAAGAGGTGCGCCGGTACGCGTGGGACCGATTGGACATCCGCGAGGTCGTGAATTCGTGGGCGACGGACCTCGACCATGACCGCGAGGTTCCGGTGGTGGCGCTCGACGGCTCGAAGGTCGTCGCGCACGCGTCGCTCATGTATCGCGACGGTGGGCCGCTGCGTTTGGTCGGCCGCATCAAGTGGCTGCTCGATCCCGAGTATCGCGGTGCGGGACTCGGGCGCATGGTCGTCAACACGTTCATGCAGATGGCGCGCGACAACGGCCTGCGCCACCTGACCTGCATGTTGATTACCGACCTCGAGGTGGACGCGGTCAAGACGCTGCGCGATCTCGGCTTCGACGAGTATCCCATCGCGAACTACGGCACCGATCCCGACGGGAATCCTCGGGACATGGTGAAGATGGTCTTGGCGCTCTAGAGCGGGATTCGATGCGAGCAGCTCCTTTTTTCGCACTCGCTTGTGCGGTGTTTGCGGTCGTTTCTTGCGCCACCGTGGAAAAGGCCGAAGAGAACATTGAGGTGGAGGCCCAGGTGATGTCCGAGGAGGGGGCCGAGGAGACGGTCGAGGAAACGGTCGAGGAGACGGTCGAGGAGCGGGCCGAGGAAGGCGAAGACCGCGCGGGGCGTTGTGAACCGGATCACGTATCAGTCGATCACATTCTGATCGGCGTGAAACACAAGCGTTTGGAAAACGTCACACGTTCCAACGCCGAGGCGAAGGTGCTCGCCGACCAGATCGTGAGCGAGCTCAACGCCGGCGGCGACTGGAACACGCTCAAGGAGAAGCACAGCGACGATCGATCCGATGGCAAGGCCGGCGGCCCCTATCGCATGGCGAACCACGGTCTCGAACCGGACGCCTCGCTTCCGGAATACAAGCGCAGTCAGATGGTCCCTGCGTTCGGCAAAGTCGGATTCGCGCTTGATGTCGGCGAAATCGGTGTCGCCGCCCACGACCCGAAAGCGAGCCCGTTTGGGTATCACATCATCAAACGAATCAAGTAGGCAGAGCAGCTTTTCGATGAAACAGACGCCCTCTCTCACGCTACTCACCGCGCTGCTTGTCGTTTCGTGTGGTGAGCCGAAGATCGAGCAGTCGTCGTCTGGAGACAACGACATCCAATCGGAAAAGTCGGCTGCGAAGTCCAACGATGGAGGCGGCAAGGTGCGCCGTGAGCCGAATCACATCACCGTCGACCACATCCTGGTCGGTGTGACCCACCCCAAGCTTGCGGTCAAGCGCACCATCACCGACGCGAGGGCGCTCACGAAGGAGATCGTGCAGAAGATCGAGGACGGTGCGGATTGGGCCTCGCTCAAGGACCAGTACAGCGATGATCGCGGCGAGGGCAGTGGCGGCGGCCCTTACGGCATGTCAAACACCGGCGTGCGCCCTGATGTCTCCAGGCAGGAGCGAAAGCGCAGTGGCATGGTTCCCGCGTTCGGAAACGTAGGATTCGCGTTGAAGGTGGGTGAGATCGGTGTCGCCAACTACGACGCGACGACGAGCCCGTTCGGGTACCACATCATCAAGCGGATTCGGTGAGGCCGGCGCTGCTCCTCAGGCTCCGTCTGAGAAAACTCCTGGCTTCGATCGGATGGATAGGCCCGTCAGCCGTTGAGCCAGCAACACGGAACGGCGTCAGCCGTTGAGCCAGAGATGTCCCAACTAGATCTCGGGCCTGCGGGTTTTTCTCAGACGGGGCCTAGTGCCGCAACAGCTTGATGCCCGCTTCGATGCCCTCCAGCGTCAGCGGGACCATGCGGCCCTTGAACAGCGTTTGGATCATGCCGACGGAGTCGGTCCAGAGCCACTGGTCCTGAGGGACCGGGTTGATCCACAGCACGCGATCCCACGTGTGGGTCACGCGTTTGAGCCACGCGGCGCCGGGCTCCTCGTTCCAGTGTTCGATGGAGCCGCCCGGTTCCCTGATCTCGAACGGGCTCATCGACGCGTCGCCGACGAAGATCACGCGGTAGTCCTTGCCGTAGGTGCGCAGGATCTCTTCGGTCTTGTGGCGCGCGTCGCGGCGCCGGTTGTCGCGCCAGACGGATTCGTACAGGCAGTTGTGGAAGTAGAAGTGCTCGAGGTGTTTGAACTCCGAGCGCGCGGCGGAGAACAAGCGCTCCACCTGCAACACGTGGTCGTCCATCGAACCGCCGACATCGAGGAACAGCAGCACCTTGATGCGGTTCTCGCGCGCCGGCTGCATCTCGAGTTGGAGATAACCCGCGTTACGCGCGGTCGAACGGATCGTTCCGTCGAGGTCGAGTTCCTCTTCGGCGCCTTCGCGCGTGAAGCGCCGCAGCTTGCGTAGCGCGACCTTCATGTTGCGCGTGCCGAGTTCGCGCTTCTCATCGAAGTTCCGAAAGTCGCGCCGGTCCCACACCTTGACCGCGCGCCGGTGCCTGGACCGGTTCTGCCCGATGCGGATGCCCATGGGGTTGTAACCCCACGCACCGAACGGCGACGTGCCACCGGTTCCGATCCACTTGCTGCCGCCCTGGTGGCGTTCCCCCTGCTCCTTGAGCCGATTCTTCAACGTCTCGAGCAGTTCCTTCCAACCGCCGAGCGCCTCGATCTGCGCTTTCTCCTCGTCGGTCAGGTAGCGCTCGCCGAGCTGTTTCAGCCACTCCTCCGGCACGTGCGCCATCGGATCTCTGATATTGGTCACACCCTCGAACCACTTCGCGAACACGCGGTCGAATCGGTCGACGTGGCGTTCGTCCTTCACGAGCGTCGCGCGCGCGAGGTAATAGAACTCCTCGACCCGGTAGTCCGTCACGCGTTTCTTCAGCGCTTCCAAGAGCGTGAGGAACTCCTTCAGCGTCACGGGGACGCCGCCGCGTTTGAGTTCGTAAAAAAATCCTACGTACATATTGATCGCTCCAACGGCGTTAGCCGTTGGGCCAGAGACACAGGGCTCCAACGGCGTCAGCTGTTGGGCCAGCTACCAGTTGCGGCGCACCGCGCGCCCCGACAGGTGCTCGGCGATGCGTTTCATGTCCTGTTCGTTCTTGACCATGGAACCGATGAAGATCGGGATCTCCCTTTCCTTGGCGTCTTTCGCCAGATCCTTGGGCGCGACGTTTTCCGCGACCAGGAGGCGCAACCAGTCGAGCAGTTCCGACGTGGACGGTTTCTTCTTGAGGCCCGCGACCTCCCGCAGGCCGTAGAAAATGCCGAGCGCCTCGTTGACGAGGTCCTCCTGCAGCTTCGGGAAGTGCGTCTCGACGATCGCGACCATCGTGTCCGGATCCGGGAACCGGATGTAGTGGAAGAAGCAGCGGCGCAAGAACGCGTCCGGCAGTTCTTTTTCGTTGTTCGAGGTGATGAGTACGACCGGGCGGGTCTTCGCGCGCACCGTTTCGTTCGTCTCGTAGACGAAGAACTCCATGCGGTCGAGTTCGAGCAACAGGTCGTTCGGAAACTCGATGTCCGCCTTGTCGATCTCGTCGATCAGCAAGACGGCGCCGGCGTCGTGCTCGAACGCCTCCCACATCTTGCCGTGTCTGATGTAGTTCTTGATGTCGTGGACTTTGTCGCTGCCGAGTTGCGAGTCCCGAAGGCGCGCGACGGCGTCGTACTCATAGAGTCCCTGGGCGGCTTTCGTCGTGGACTTGATGTGCCAGGTCAGGAGGCGCTTGTCGAGCGCGCGCGCGACCTCGTGTGCCAGGACGGTCTTACCGGTGCCGGGCTCGCCCTTGATGAGCAGCGGGCGCTCGAGTGTGACCGCCGCGTTGACCGCGACCTTCAGGTCATCCGTCGCGATGTAGGTGCTAGTGCCTTCGAACCGGCTGTTGTGCGCTTTCTTCGATGCCATCGGGGCATGTTCATCGAGGAACGGTCCCCTCGCAAGGTTCGAGGGCGCTCGGCGCCCGAGGCGAGAACGGTATGATCTTGAAATGAGGATTCTCCAACTGCTGCTCGCGCTGCTTGCCGTCGCGTCACCGGTACTCGCCGACATCAAGACCCAGGCCGTCGAATACAAGGACGGCGAGACTGTGCTCGAGGGATTCTTGGCGTTCGACGACGCGGTCAAGGGTCCGCGGCCGGGCGTGTTGGTCGTGCACCAGTGGAAAGGGCTCGGCGAATTCGAAAAAGAGCGCGCGAAAGCTCTCGCCCGATTGGGTTATGTCGCGTTCGCCGTAGACATCTACGGAAAGGGCATTCGGCCCAAGACTCCGCAGGAGGCCGGCGCGCAAGCCGGGAAGTACAAGGGCGATCCCAATCTCTACCGGCGCCGTATGGTGGCCGGGCTGATGCGCCTGCGCGCGGAAAAGACCGTCGATTCGAGCCGCATCGGCGCGATCGGCTACTGCTTCGGCGGCACCGGGGTCCTGGAATTGGCGCGTAGCGGCGCCAACGTTGCGGGAGTCGTGAGCTTCCACGGCGGCCTCGCCACGAAAGCGCCCGGGGACGCGAAGAACATCAAGGGCAAGGTGCTCGTCTGCCACGGCGCCGACGATCCGCTGGTGCCTAAGGAGGAGGTCGACGCGTTCCTCACCGAGATGAAGGAAGCCAAGGTCGATTACCAGTTCATCGCGTACGGCGGTGCGGTGCACGCGTTCACCGACCCCGGCGCGGACGCGTACAACTTCCCGGCGGTCAAGTACCACGAGAAAGCGGCCAAGCGTTCGTGGATCGCGATGCGTAACTTCTTCGCGGAGGCGTTTTCAGGCTGACGTCAGCGCACGATCGCGGTTTCGCCGGCGACGACTTCGACGGCCGCGCTGCGTGGCGCCACGCGTGGATCCCACGAGATCATCCGCAGCAGGTAGCGACCGGGCTTGAGCCACGCCGAACTGAATCCATCGCCGTCGGGCACGAGCGGCTCGCTCGCGATTCCACCGAAGAAAAACCCGCCATCGGGTCCGCGGCCCCATGCACCCCCGAGCGATTCCTCGAGCCACAACACGCCCACGAACGCGCCTTCATACCGGACGCGCCCTCCAGCACGGAGCGGCACCCACACCTCGGCCGACGCGCCGGCGACGAGCGTGATGGTGGCGATTGCTTCGCGGTAGTAGCTGCGCGGATCCGACGGAGCGACGTGCAAGCGGTAGGTTCCGGGCTCCAGATCTCTCAGCCGATAACGGCCCGAGTCCGCGCCGACCGTCGATGTGACGTACGTGCCGCCGGACGGTCGTTTCAAGGCGACGACGCACGTCGCGGGCAACGGCACGCGCGCATGTCCGGAGAGTTCGATCGACATGTCCGCCCCGGTCGCGGCCGCGTGCAGGTCGAAGCGCGCCGTACCGCCGGCCCAGACACGCCGCGTCTCGCTCGAATAACCGTCGTGCGAGACCGTGACGTCGAACCCCGTGCCCGCCGCCGCCGCAAAACGGAGTTCGCCGAAATCGTCGGCGACGAGATCGAGCGCTTCGCCGCCGTCCAGCGGCGCCAGGCGGACTTGCGGACTCGCAAGCGGCAAGCCGTCGCCGACCACGACGATTTCAAAAAAGGTGGTCGCCACCGCGAAGTTCACGACACCCGGTGCGGTCACGTGTTGCTCGGCCCCCGCGGCGCCGTGCGCGAGCGCGTAGATTTGCCCGGTGCGCAATCCACCAAGCGAGAATTCGCCGTCGTCGTCGGATTCCGCGACGCGCCGGCTCCAGAACACCTCGCCGCCGTCGAAGACGACCTTCCAGTCGTCGCCCAGTCGAAGTTCACGATCGCCCGCGTCCAGAACACGCGCGAAAACCGACGCACCATCGACTGGCGATTTCGCCTGATTCGTGACGCGCCCGGCGATCGCGGCGCCGTGTTCCAGACGCAGCTCGAATTCCGGGGACTCGCCGGGTTCGACCACGATCGCCGCCGGTGCCAGTTCGGAAACGGCGGCAACGAGGAGATAGCGCCGGTCGGCTTCGACGGCGAGGCGGAACGAGCCATCCTGCCCCGAGACCGCGGCCGAGCGCGGCCGTTCAGCGGCTTCGTCCCCGTTCATGGGAAACAGCGCGACCGTTGCCCCCTCGATGGGGCCGTTCTCGCCGGAGACTCGGCCTGAAATCGGCCGGCCGCCCTCGAGCACGAGTTCGAAAAACGGGAGGACCGGCGCGAACGTCCTCGGATCGACACGCACGGTCAGCGACATCTCGGCGGGCAGCGCGTCCGGATGCGACGCGCGCACGATCAGCGCCGGCGGAAGCGCGCCTTCGAGCAACGGACCGACCGCGATCTGCACCAACGCGCCTGCGGTGGCCGAGCGGCGCACACAGATCCCCGCGCCTTGCGCCTCGGCTACGTCGGCGCGGCAGATCTCGATCGCCACCGGCTCGGCCGACGCGCCGGCGGGCAACGTGACGACACCGCGTAAGCGCGGGCCGGTCGCAACCGTCGCGGCCGCATCGGCGCGGTCTGGGGTGTCGGCCGCACCGCCCGAATCCGATCGCGTGTTGGAGGCGTGCCAAGTGCCCTCGGCCGCTGATTCCACCCGCAACAACGGCAGCAGCGCTTCGTCCACCAGCGGCGTGCGCGCAAGCGCGAGGTCCAGGGTCTGAAACGTCGCGCGGCCCTCACCATCCCGGAACCCCAGAACCGTCCTTCTCTCGGTGCGCGCGCCCGGATGGCGCACGGTGACTTGCAGCGCGACAGGACCTTCGTTCTTCAGCACGGAGTCAACGCCGACCCGGAACGGTTGGTTCGCGGCGACCTTGGCGCGGAGTGTTTCCATGCCCGCAGCGCGCACCTCCAGGCGCACGGGCTTGGGATCCATGCCGATCGGTAGACGCACGCGGCCCGAGAGATGGCTGTGGACGGCGTTTTGCCGGACCAGGCCGGCCGGGTCTTTCTCGCTCGACGCGAGTTCGCCAATGGCGTCCGCACCGGGACGCGTCGCGCGGCTCGCGGCGTCGGTGAACACAAAATCCAGACCCGGAAGGCGCGCGATCCCGGATTGTGTCGCGAGGCACAGGCAAAGCCCGCCCAGCGCGGCGAACAACACCGCGCATTTGCGCAGCGCGTGCGTAGCCGGATGCGATTGCGGAACCGTCAGCGCGATGGGGAGGAGAGAGAGCAGGCCACCGTTTCGGTCGCCGTTTCCGTTTCCGTTCTCCGCGAGTTGCGCGCGGATCCGCGCAAGCCCGCGCTGCAAACGCGTGCGCACCGTCGAGGCCCCGACGTTCAATTCCTCCGCGATGCGCTGTGAGGTGTAGCCGTCGTAATACCGCAGCAGGATCGGTTCGCGATAGCGTTCAGGCAGGCCGAGCACGAGCGCGGCGAGCCGCCGCCTCACTTGCCGCTCATCGGCGATGTCGTCCGTCGCCGGTTCGAGATCGCGGCGCGCCACCAACTTCTCGCGGCGCGTGCGCCGGACGTCGGTGCGCACGCTGCGGCGCGCGAGGTTCTTGAGAATGCCCGCGAGCCACGCGCGCTTCACTTCGTCCGGGCGCTTGCTGCTTCTGAGCGCGACGAGCCAGGTCTCCTGGACGAGGTCGTCGGCGCGCGCGGCATCGCGCAAGAGCCTCCGCGCGAGGGCGCGCAGGAAGCCTTCATGCTCAAGAAGTTGTTCGAGTTGATACCGGGTCATCCGCGCATCGTGGTGCCGCCCATCCGTGCTTGCGTGCGGGTCAGCATACGGCCAAAGGACCGGCCGAAAAGGGGCCAAATACGCAGAAAAACAGGTGGGACACCAAAGGGGCTCGCGGGCACTTTCTCTTTGGGGAAGCCTCGCTCGGACCGGTCACACGGCCGCGGCGAGCGGTCGCGAGGAATTTCCGCATCCCGGGACACATTTGGAGCGGTCGGGAATATGGTGTTGAAGCGGCGGGAGCCGGCACCACAAGTTTGGCGCATTGGAGTCACACCATGAATCGAGTATTGAGTTTGTTGGCCGGATTGGCGCTCGCCGCGGGTTGCGGCAGCGGCGGCGGCGCGGTCGGGTCGACCGGAGGCGGCGACACCGGCGGTATCACCACGAGCCCGCAGCAGCAGCAGCGTCTGGTCGTGCAGTTTGATCATAACGGCGACGACGAGCCCGACCTGGTCACCCTCGACACCACCGAGACGCCGTTCAAGATCCTCGAGGTGCTCGAAGGCGTGAGTGGCGGAACCATGCGCGACGTCACCGCCACCGCCGCGGGCCAGACCCTCGACCCGGAGATCTCGAACGCGATCAGCGGCTACATCGCGAACTCCTACAACGTCGGCAAGCGCTCTGAGCTTGACGTCACCAACCAACAGGGCCAGTCGATGACTCTGGTCATCTTCGAATAGGGGGAGTGAAGATGCGAAACTCCCACTCCCTCCACTCACTCCTGTGGCGCGGCGCGGCCGCTCTGCTGGCCGTCAGCGTCACGATCTTCGCCGGCGAAATCGAGTCGGTCCGGCCCGAGTGCGCCACCGAAGGCGACCACGTGATCCTTGTCGGATCCGGATTCGCCGAGGAGCCCGTCGTCAAGTTCGGCGAGACCGAAGCGGATGTTGTGCGTAGCAACGAAACCCACGTGCTCGTGCGTGTTCCCGAAGGGACCGCCACGGGCACGGTGACCGTCAGCGTCGACGACGCGGTCATCGAGATGGAGATTCTCGCGGTCGGTTCGCCGATCGTGCTGCATCTGAGCTCCCACAAGGCGGTTGCGGGACAGACGTTGTTCCTCATCGGGCGTCGGCTGCACGGCGGCACGGCGGAGTTCGTGAACGGTGACGAGGTCGTGGCCAGCGTGGAGCTGCGCGGCGGATTCCACGCGGCGTTCCTGAAAGTCCCCGAGGATCTCGCACTGGGCGAGTACACGCTGTCTGTGACCAACGAAGAGTTGAATTCCGGCGCATGCTCGGCCGAGATCGAAATCGTCGAGGCCGGCGAGGCATCGTTGGAAGCGATCGAGCCCGAGGAGCAGCTTCCCGGCGCTCCCATCAAGCTCACCGGCACGAATCTCGGTTCGCTCGGATTTGTGCACGTAGTCTGGGCGCACGGCGACGATGAGCCGCTCAAGGCGTTCGGGTTCTCGAACGGTTTCGACCGCGTGTACTCGCGCGTCCCTTACAAGGCCGAGGCCGGCGCGACCTACGAGGTCAGCGTGCAGCTCGGCGATGATGCCGACTCGGGATCCGTGGAATACACGGTCGGTACGCCGCCCGCGCCGGAGATCACCGAACTCGAGTTCGACGAAGGGCCGGCGGGCAGTCTGCTGACGATTCGCGGCAAGGGCCTGGTCGGTGGAAGCTTCAAGAAGCCGGTGGTCGAGTTCACCAAGGACGAGGAGTCCACCGAGGCGCACGTGCTCTACGCCGCGCCGGGATTCCGCGACCACCACGACGAGATCCTCATTCGCATTCCGGATGTCGAGGACGGCGTCTACGTGATCACCGTTTCCAACGGCGATCAGAAGTCCGAGGGCGTCGAGTTCGAGGTCAAAGAACTGCCGTTGACCGTCACCTCGATGGACCCGGACCACCAGAGTTCGCGCGGGCCCAACGGCCCCGTGATCATCAAAGGGACAGGATTCGGTTCCGGCGACGCCCCTAACTTCGCTCTTCCGGCGGGCCGCAGCGGCGGCGGTTTCCCGACCGATGGGTTTGGCGAGATCGATGTCATCTGGAAGCGTGAAGGCGCCGACGATCGCAAGGGCTTCGTCTTGTTCCACACCGATCGCACGATCATCGTGATCCCGCCGGGCGCGTGGTTCGATCCGCTCGACGACGGCGAGTACACGGTCGAGGTAGTCATCAACCCCGGCGAGGACGACGAGGAGTCGGTCGAGGCCGGCACGTACACAGTCGACTAGAGTCCAGTTCCCCCCAGGAAATTGGTCTTCAAAGGAGGGGCGCGCACGCACCGGTGCCGCCCCTCCTGTTTTTCTTTGCCCAACGGCTGACGCCGTTGGAGCCACCCCTTCGATGCGTCTGAGATGGATTCAAGCTCTTTGGTCTTTCTTGCCCAGCGGCTGACGCCGTTGGGGCCACGCGTTCGAGGGGTCTGAGAGGGGGGCGGCGCCCGCGGGTTTCCGTGTCGGGCACCGTTTGATACGGATTGTGACGAATTGCTGCAGGTGTTGGCCGCTATCTTGTGCCAACACAAATGGGGACGAACTTCAGGGAACACCTCGCCGCGGCGCGGCAGCGCAGTCGGATCTGGGTGTTCCTGTACTTCTTTTTCGTGATCCTGCTCGCCGCCGGCGCAGGCCTTTTCACGGGACTCGTCCTTTGGGTTTATGTGGCTGCCAAGGGTGTCTATCGGATGCCGGACGGCGGCACGTTCATGTTCGGCGCGGGGGGCATCACGCTGCTGTTCGTGTTCGGCGTATCGCTGGGGAAGATCCTCGAACTGCGTCGCGGCGGGGGCGCGGTGATCGCTGCCAAAATGGGTGGGCGTTGGCTTCCGCCCAGAAGTGCCGTGCGCGAAGAGCGTCGGCTGAACCATGTCGTCGAGGAGATGGCCGTGGCGAGCGGCGGTCCGGCGCCACGCGTGTTCCTGTTGGATCGGGAGACGGGGATCAACGCGTTTGCCGCAGGTTCGCGTCGCGCCGACGCCGTCATCGGTTTCACGTACGGTGCGATGGCCGCGCTCAACCGCGAGGAACTCGAGGGCGTGGCGGGACACGAGATGGCCCACGTGCTCAACGGCGACATGGAGCTCAACCTGAAGATCACGGGCGCGCTTCATGGGTTGGTAGGCCTGTCGGTTCTCGGTGCCGAGATGTCGGATGCGTCGGGTTCGGGGCACGATGGCTCGGCGGCCATCATCGGTGTGCCGCTCATGGTCGCCGGCTCCGCCGGTGCCGCATTCGCGCGCATCCTTCAAGCGATGGTCAACCGCCAGCGCGAATACATGGCGGACGCCGCCTCGGTGTCGTTGACGCGCAACCCGCTCGGATTCGCCAACGCGCTAAAAAAGATCGGGGGCTGCGAAAGGGGTGGCGCGTTGCGGTCGGGCTATCGGCTCAGCTACGCGCACGGGTTCTTCGCGAACCCTCTACCGAGCTGGTCCCGCGGCGGTCTTTCCACGCATCCCCCGCTTCGCAAGCGCATCCTTCGGCTCGACCCCGGGTTCGACGGCGAGTACCCGAAGATCGGGAAGATCGAACTGCCCGTGGACCCGAAGGTGGAGGCCGAACGCGCTGCGCGAGAGCAACAGCAAGCGGAAGGGCGCGCGCAAGCCGGGACCGTCACACGTCTTGCCGGGTCCGTGGCGTACGCGGCGGCGGCCCTTTCCGCGGCGGAACGGGCGGCGACCCATCGAAAACGCTTCGGAAAAAAGCCCGAGGTCCCGTCCGCCTACAAGCTGCGCACGCGCCCGAACCCGAAACATGTCGAGTACGCACGCGAATTGATCGAGCGGATCCCGGACGAACTCCACGAAGAACTGCACACGATCCCCGGCGCCCGCCTCCTGGTGTTCGTGCTGCTGGCCGATCCCGACGAGAAAAAACGCGCGGCGCAGTTTGCCGACCTCTTCGACGCCACGACGTGCGCCTCCCTCATCGAGATGCACGGCCGCGTCGCGGCGCTGGGCCCGGAGGCGCGCCTCCCGCTGCTCGATCTTGCCATCCCAACCTTGAGGCACCTCGAGCGCGAGTCCTACATGGAGCTTTCCAGGGACATCACGAGGCTCATCCGGCACGACAAAACGACGCAACTGCGGGAGTGGGCGTTCGCGCGCGTTGTGCGGCATCATCTCGCGCCGTTGTTCGGCCTGCTGCCGCGCCGACGGACTCGCTACTACAGCCTCGCCGGAGTCCGGCAAGAGTGCCTCACCCTCGTTTCCACATTCGCCTATGCCGGACACGACGAGGCGGAGGCCGCGGGGCAAGCCTTCGAGCACGCCGTCGCGTACCTCGGATTCTCGCGGCCGAAGATGTTGCCGCCGCTCGACTGTGGCGTCGCGAATCTCGATCGCGCTCTGGACGCTGTGCAGCAGGTCGGACGGGCGCATCGCCACACACTCCTGGTCGCGCTCGCCGCCGCCGTCTCTTCCGACGGGCTCGTCACACCCGACGAGGCCGAGCTGTTCCGTGCCATTGCCGATTGCCTCGACCACCCGATGCCGCCGCTGCTTCCTGGTCAGCCGCTGCTCTAGCACCCTCCTTCACGCAGCGAGAGCTGTTCCCGC
>JAZFYD010000177.1:0-11845 GCA_036443405.1 Planctomycetota bacterium | reverse complement strand
GGAACGGCGCTTCGAGGTGGACGCGCAGGGCCCGAGCGAGATGCTCTTCAAGCACGACGTGCTCCCGTACAACGAGGTTGACGACGACGACACCCTGCGCGTCGAGAAACCGTTTGTCGGCGACGTGCGCTTGGCGTTCGAACTCGATGTGGAGCGGCGCGGGCAGATCGAGGTGCGCATCGTCGAGCACGGCGTGCGTCACGAACTCGTGCTCGGTGCGACTGCGAGCTATGTGCGCGCCGGCGGACCGGGTTCGGTGAAGCGCGACATCGACGTGCAACTCGAAGCGGGTTCGAGTTACGAGATTTCGTTTGCCAACGTCGACGACACCCTCATCGTCGTGATCGACGGCGAAGAGTTCGAGGTCGAATTCGAGAACACGATAGGCACTCCGCCGGAACTGTCGAACCAGTTCGGAACGAGCGACATTGGATTCCTGCATACCATGTCGATTGTCGCGACGGATGTGAAGGCGACGATTACCGACATCGACATCGACCGCGACGTGTACTACTGCGAACGTCAAAACCGATCGACGTACCGCGGCACCAAAACGTGGAAGGTGCCCGATGGGCACTTCTTCATGTTGGGCGACAACAACGAGTGCTCGCAAGACAGCCGCCTTTGGGCCGTAGCGCAAGCGCGCCTGAAAGACGGAACCGTCATCGAATTCGACCCGGGCATTCATGAGGGCGTGAAGAACCCGATGCGCGCGCGCCCGTCCGGGGGCAGTCTCGTGGTCGTGGGTGAAGACGTCGGCGGGCTCCGCCGCGAGTTCGCCGCCGCGGATCTCGAAGACTGGTCCTCGAGCGTCGAACGACCGTTCGTTCCTGCCGATCACATGATCGGGCGAGCCCTATCGGTTTTTTGGCCGATCTACGTTCCGCGCATCTATTCGGGGCCCTCCCGGATCAAACTCATCCGGTGAGGTCAAGGGCATTGTGAGGGCGTTATTCACATTCCCGGCGCCCTCTCCCCGGCAATCGGATTTCTCGCCTTCGACGCGCTGCAGTTAGCTGCAGGTTTACAGTGCAATTGCCATCCGAGCGGCGGCGCACGCGCTGGCAACCCAGGTGTCCGTTTACGGCAACCGCGTAAGTCGGGAGTTCGTCGCGGGTTATCGATCGGCGCCGAAGACGCGCTTCGAAGCGAGCGGGAACGGGCATTTCTGTAACTTTCGCAGCGTTTGCATGCGGTCATCTCGGCTCTTTGGCCAGCGCCGCGCCATTCTCCACGGTTTATCCACAATCGAAATCAGCTCCTCGACCCGTACAATGCCGCGCCATGGGCCTCTTTCAGGCTCACCACCTCGTTAAGTCATTCCGGCGTCGAAGGGTGGTGAACGACGTCGGATTCGAAGTGGCTCCGGGCGAGATCGTGGGCCTCCTGGGGCCCAATGGCGCCGGGAAGACCACCATCTTCAAGATGTCCATGGGCATGCTCCGCCCGGACGAGGGGACGGTGGAGCTGGAGGGCAATGACGTTACCCGCCTGCCGATGTTTCGCCGGGCCCGGCTCGGTCTCGGCTACCTTGCGCAGGAACCCTCGATTTTTCGCCGGCTCACGACCCAGCAGAACATGGTCGCCATCGCGGAGACGCTACCGATCACCAAGAAGGAGCGCACGGAGCGGGTCGAAGAGTTGTTGGGCGCGCTCGAGCTGACCCGCCTGAGTGACTCCAGGGCCGATGTTTTGTCCGGTGGCGAACGGCGTCGCCTCGAGATCGCGCGCGCCCTTTTGACCCGTCCGAAGATCCTGCTCTTGGACGAGCCGTTTGCCGGCGTCGACCCCATCGCGGTCTCGGACATCCAGGACATCGTGAGAGGCCTGCGTGATCAGGGCATCAGCATCCTCCTGACGGATCACAACGTCCGCGAAACCCTGGCGATCACCGACCGGTCGTACATCATCGATCAGGGAAAAATCCTCCGCGAGGGCACGCCGAAGGACCTGGTGAACGACCCGATCGTGCGCAAGGTGTACCTCGGGGAGAAGTTCTCGATGCCGGAGCTGGAGGGTCCGAAGAAACCCGAAGAGGATGACGAAAAGGACCGGGAAGCTCCCGAGGATGAGGACGAGGCCGAGGGTGAGGCTCCGGCCGAGGCATAGGTGGAGGCCGAGGGGCTTCGCCCGCTTGATCCGCGTGACAGAATGAAGGGCTATGGAAATCCTCGTCTGCATCAAGCGCGTGCCGGACTCGGCCGCGAAGATCAAGGTTGGCGCCGATAGCCTGTCCATCGATCCGTCTGGTGTCGAGTACGTCATCTCGCCTTACGACGAAATGGCGCTCGAGCGTGCTCTTCAGCTCAAGGATGAACAGGGGGCGACAGTCACCGTCGTGTGCCTCGGCGTCCCCGCGGCACAAAAGGAGATTCGCCAGGCGCTCGCGATGGGTGCGGACAAGGCGATTCACATCAAGGACGAGGGCGGTAGCCGTGGTCCGCTCGAGATCGCGCAAGCGCTCTCCGACGTGATCAGGGAGCGCCCGTACGACATGGTGCTTTTTGGCCGCCAGTCCATCGACGCGGACAACAGTGCGGTCGGTGTCATCGCGGCGGGCCTCTTGGATGTCCCGATCGTGACGCTGGTGACCAAGCTCGATGTCGCCGACGGCGTCGCCACCGTGCATCGCGAAGCGGAAGCGGGCACGGAGGTCATCGAGGTCAAGCTGCCGGCGGCGTTCACCGCCCAGCGCGGCCTCGCCGAACCGCGTTACGCATCCATCAAGGGCATCATGATGGCGAAGAAGAAGCCGATCGAAGAGCTGCCGGCGCCGGAACCGCGCGGCACGCTCAAGTTCGAAGGCCTCGAGCCGCCGGCGGCACGGACCGCAGGCAAGATCGTGGGTGAAGGAGCGAAGGCTGTCCCCGAGTTGGTGCGCCTGCTCCGTCAGGAAGCAAAGGTGATCTGATGTCGTTTGCGGTGTGCGCCATCCTCGAAACCGCGGACGGAAAGCTCAAGAAGTCCGCCGCGGAAGTCATGGGCGAAGGTCGTCGCGTGGCGAACGCACTCGGCGGGAACCTCGACGCGATGCTCATCGGCTCGGACACGACGGCGTTGGCCGAAGAGGCCGCGACGCTCGGGGCGGACCGCGTACTGGTCGCCGACCATGCGGACCTCGCGTCGTTCACTCTCGACGGTTATTTGAAGCCGTGCCTGAAGGGCATCGCGGCATCCACGCCGAAGGTCGTGATCCTGGCGGCGTCGGTGACGGGCAAAGACCTGGCGCCCGCGATCGCCGCGCCGACTTCGAGCGGACTCTTGACGGACGTCACCGCCATCGAGGTGGTGGACGGCGCGGTCACCGCGAAAAAGCCCGTCTACGCGGGCAAGGCCACCGCCACCATCGGCGGCGGCTCGGCGGATTGCGTGGTCGTCACGATTCGTCCGAATGTGTTCGAGCCGGCTGCAGCCGAAGCGGGGCGCACGGCGCCCATCGAGGCGCTTGAGTACGCCGGCGCCGATGGAATCCGGACGATCGTCAAAGAGGTGCTGGCCAAGGCGTCCGAGAAGCTCGATCTCACCGAGGCCGACATCATCGTGAGCGGCGGTCGCGGCATGAAGGGTCCGGAGAATTGGCCGGTCCTCGAGAAGCTCGCCGATGCGGTCGGCGGTGTTTTGGGTGCGAGTCGCGCGGTTGTCGACGCGGGTTGGCGTGAGCACGAGGAGCAGGTCGGCCAGACGGGCAAGACCGTCAGCCCCAAGCTCTACATCGCGTGCGGCATCTCGGGCGCGATTCAGCATCTCGCGGGCATGCGCACGAGCAAGTGCATCGTGGCGATCAACACCGACGCCGAGGCGCCGATCTTCAAGATCGCGGACTACGGCATCGTCGGCGATCTGTTCGAGGTCGTGCCTGTCCTGACGGAAGAACTCGTCAAGCTGCGTAGCTAGGGCCGCAGTGTTGCTGGCCCAACGGTTGGCGCCGTTGGAGCATGGCGGTGGCGGCTAGGTCGGACCACGCGCTCGCGTTCGCACATGGGGGATGCGCGGCGGCACGGGTCAGTCCCAGGCCGGATTCCTCTTGATCGAGTCGAGGAACGCGCGCAGTTCCGGGTCTTTGTCTTTGACGCGCCACGCAAGGATCTGATCGTCGCTCGGCTTTCCTTTGAGTTCGATGACTTCGACACAAAACCTCGCCGTCTTGTCCTTGAAGTAGTAGTTACGACTCGTGACGTCCTTCTGCAGATCGTCGTCGAACGTCTGCGCGAAGTAGTAGTGGGCGCGCGGAAAGTGCCGGTTGAGTTTGCGCACACCGACGGTCTTGCTGGCCTTGCGCCCGGTGCCGCGCGCGTTGTCGCGCTCGATCTCGAGGATGGCCCTCGCGAGCTTTTTTGCGTTCTCGCCGCCGACACCGGAGTAGACCGTGTTCCACTTGTAGCGCCACACCTTGATGTGGCGCATTACGCTCTTCTCGTCCGGCCTCAGAATGCGGAACTCGACGGCCAGTTGGTCGGTGCGCGGCCACTTCCACCGCCAGCGCGTCGACACGGGAACCGCACCGATCAGCCGCCCGTACGCGAACGAGATTCGCTCGAGGATGTAGCCGCCTTTCGGTTTCAATCCGTGGAAGTGCGCGACCGTGATCATTTCGTTCCACGTCTGCGCGAAGGCGCGCAAGTGCGTCACCTTCTTCGTCGTCCAGCACCCCTTGCGCACCATCTTTACGCGCGGCCGCAGGATGCGAACGGCTTCCTTGACCGTGTCGCGCGCGTCCTTGGATTTGCGGTCCGCTTTGCGCGCGCCGGCGATCAGAGGTCCAGCTGCCTCGATGGACTCAGCCAGGGCCTTTTCGACGGCGGTCTGGGCAAGTGCGGTCGTCTCGCATACGAGCGCCACGCTGGCTAGTAAGAGCGAGCGTCGGGTCCGACGGCCGGTGCTCCACATCTCGGTCGACCCAAGAATCGACCTTGCGTGTCGCTCTGTCAAGGGCGATCGGCGAGCCAGCCGTTGCGGCGCACACGGGGCCCGCGCGGAAGAGGGACTTTCAAAAGAACGACGCGAACGCGAATGGGGAACGCGTGACGGCGCTTTCGCGCCGCAGCTCCAACGGCGTCAGCCGTTGGGCCAGAAATAATGAGCCGTAGGCTCAACGCTGGCCGCTCTTCAGAAACGCAGCGAACACCGTCGGTTTGATGAAGCCTGTCTGGCGTGTGATCTCGGTGCCGTCGTTGTCGAGCACCAAGCATGTCGGCGAACCGGCGATGTTGTAGTTGTCCACCGGGTCCGAGCCCTTCTTGAACTGGATGAAGATGCACACGAACCGTTTTGCCAGATCCACGACCTCGCGATCGCGGAATGTGAACTGGCCCAAGCGCTGCGTCCCCTGATCGCGCCCGCCGAATTGCACCAGAACCCGCTTGTCGAGGGTTTGGGCGATTTCGAGGGCGTACTTGATCTCCTTGCCGGTCAGCCAGTCGATCTTCTGATTCTTGGAAGCCTTGGGGCGCAGCGGGTTGATGTCGAGCTGCCGTTCCAGCGGCGACTGCCGCTTGCGATACATGCGCAGGAGGAACTGCTCCTCGGTCTCCTTGGCCGGGCTCGCCTCGATTTGCAGCCAGCGGCCGGCCGGGTCGATCGTCTTGACGTCGATCGTGAACTTCTGGTCGACGGTCCAGGTCGGGAAGTTCATCGCGCGCGCCACGTCGCCGTTGAGTAGACGCGCCAAGGGCTGCCCCATCGACGCGAACACCCAGGAGTCGCCCGTCGCGAACTGGCCGTCGCTGTCGTCGTCCATCACCACGATGCGATATTTCTGCCCGTCGATGGTCGCCTCGCCCTCGCGCCAAGAGTCGCGCTCCAGTTGGACGGTCTTGGGCGTCTCCTTGCCCGTGCGGAAGTAGTAGATCGCGCAGCGATACGGGGCCGTCACCGGCTTCCCGTCGATCGTGTAGGGCAACTCCATCGTGACGTCGAGGAACTCCACGATGCGACCGTTTGGGTCTTGCGCCGTTACCGAGACCTGCCCGCGCAGCGGTTCCCCGTCGTTGGTCAGATCGAGATCGCGGTCCAGATCGAGATAGAGCAGGTCGTGCTCGCCGGTTCCATCGGAGCGATCCAACGCCGCGTAAAAGGGCTTGCCCTTCGTTTCGCCGAGCCCCACGCGGAAAAACAGCGGGTCCTTGGCCTTGAACTCGGGGATCTCGAACAGGAATCGCGGCGCGGTCGACTCCACCGCCATGCTGCGCGCCTTGCTGTAGGCGATCTTGGTCGTGGCGTCGGGGTTCTTGGCGAGAAGCTTGACCCTGATCGGTATCGGCGCGGCCTCGGCCGGTTCGTCCTCCGGTTTCTCGTCCGGCTCGTCTGCGGGTTTCGGTTGCTCCTTCGGCGCCTCGGGGGTGTCTTCCGGTTTGCGCTCCGGTTCCTGCGCCGTCACGAGCCCGGCCATGAAGGCGAGCGGGAGAAAATAGAGCAGCGCGCGCATGACAGGTCTCCTTGCCGAACGCACGATTCTAGCCGCAACGGGCGCATCCGGTCGCGACGGCTTGCCCGCCATAGCGCGAAGCGCGGCGGCGGGAAGGCACATGTCGTTGGCAGGCGGCAGAATCGGCCGAGTGACGACAATCCCCCGCGCCGCTCTGCGCCTGGATGAGGTGATCGAACGCCTCCGTTCGGACCGCAAATACGCCGAGAACGTCGTCAGCTGGAACACCCAGCCGCCCAAGGACCCTAAATTTGCGCCCTATCCCGACTGGGTCCACCCCGACCTGCTCGCGACCCTGAAGGACCGGTTCCCGTCGCTGTACACGCATCAGCGCGCGGCGGCCGATCTCGCCCACGCAGGCAAGCACACTTGCGTCGTGACGCCGACCGCGTCGGGCAAGTCGCTTTGTTACAACCTGCCCGTTCTCGACGCGGTCGTGCGCAAAGACGGTGCGCGTGCGCTCTACCTGTTCCCGACCAAGGCGCTCAGCCAGGACCAGGTCGCGGAGCTGAACGAGACCATCGCCAAGCTCCCTGAGGGCATCCGGGCATACACGTACGACGGCGACACGCCGTCGAGCACGCGCGCGGTGTTGCGGCAAACGGGCGAGATCATCGTGACCAACCCGTACATGCTGCACGCGGGGATCCTGCCCAACCACGTCAAGTGGACCGATCTGTTCCAGGGCCTGAGGTACGTCGTGCTCGACGAACTGCACGCGTACCGCGGCGTGTTCGGAAGCCACGTCGCCAACGTGCTGCGGCGGCTGCGGCGTATCGCGGCGCACTACGGCGCCGACCCGACGTTCCTGACGTGTTCCGCGACAATCGCGAATCCCGCGCAGCACGCCGAGCGGCTCATCGGCAGTCCGGTCGAGCTCGTGAACGAATCGGGCGCGCCGCAAGGCGAGCGCCACTTTGTCTTGTACAACCCGCCGGTCGTCAACCGCGATCTCGGTCTGCGCGCCAACGCGCTCGAGGAGGTGCGGCGGCTGAGCGAACTCGTCGCCGGCGGCGCGGTGCAGACGATCTACTTCGCGCGCAGCCGGCAAAACGTCGAAGTGCTGACGAAATACCTGAAGGACCGCAACCACGATCGCGGCTTCGACCCCGCCGCGGTTTGCGCGTATCGCGGCGGGTATCTACCCAAGCTGCGCCGGCAGATCGAGCGGGGTCTGCGCAAGGGCGAGATCCACGAGGTCGTCTCGACCAACGCGCTCGAGCTGGGCGTCGACATCGGCTCCCTCGACGTGTCGGTGCTGACGGGCTATCCGGGCACGCTTGCGTCGACGATGCAGCAGGCGGGACGCGCGGGGCGCCGCGCGGGCCTGTCCCTGGCGATCCTGGTTTGCCGCTCCACCGCGCTCGACCAGTACATCGCGGCGCAACCCGAGTACATCTTCGAGCGGTCCGAAGAGGCTGCCGTCGTCGACGCGGACAACCTGATCCTGTTCGTCAACCACTTGAAGTGCGCCGCGTTCGAGCTGCCGTTCGACGAGGGCGATCAGTTCGGCGGAAACGGGATCACGAACGACGTGCTCGAATACCTCGCGCGCGAGGCGAAGGTGCTGCACAAGGCCGGCGGTCGCTATCACTGGATGGCAGAGGCGTACCCGGCGGAGGACATCTCGCTGTCGGCGGCGGACGTCGATTACTTCGTGGTCATCGACGAGGACAAGAAGATCGTGATGGCGCAGGTGGACCGGGCGAACGCGATGACGCAGATCCACGAAGGTGCGATCTACGGCCACCAGGGCGAGCAGTTCCTCATCTCGCGGCTCGAATACGACGACCGGCGCGCGTACGCGAAGCGCATCAACGCCGACTATTTCACAGAGGCCGAGGTCGATACCGATGTGCGCGTCGTGCACGCCGATGCGGTGCGAGCGGGCACCGGTTACATGCTGCACCGCGGCGAGGTCGGCGTGAAGACGCTCGCGACGGTCTACAAGAAGATCAAGTTCTACACGCGCGAGAACGTCGGAGCCGGCGAGATCCACCTGCCGCCGGAGGAGATGGACACGACGGCCACGTGGATGCTGCTCAACCCCGCGGACGCGCTCGCGCTCGGGCTGGACGATCCGCGCAACGCCGGCGGGTGGCAGGGCCTCGCGTACCTGTTGCGGCACCTGATGCCGGTGTACCTCGGTTGCAGCGTGACCGACATGCGGCAGAAGGCCGAAATCAAGAGCGCAGAATTCGACCGGCCGTCGCTCTTCTTGTTCGACGGCATTCCCGGGGGTGTCGGTCTCGCCGAAAAGGCGTTCGAACTCTGGCCTCGACTGCTGCAGGCGGCCGACGAGGTTCTGCAACGCTGTCCGTGCACGTCGGGCTGCCCCGCCTGCGTCGGCCCCGCGCCGCGAGTCGGGATTCCGGGCAAGGAGATCGCGCGGCGGATCCTGAAGCGATGCTCCCCGCCTTTGTCCTGACCCTGGGCGGGCTCGCTCTCGCTTATCTGCCCGTCACGTTTGGTTGGGCGGATCTGCCGGATGCCGTGAGCCTAGCGCCGATGTTTCTCGGAGCGGTGTGGGCGTGGAGTGTTGCGCGAAAGAGGCCGGGGCGCGTGCGGCTCCTGACCGCGGTGCTCTTGACGCTGCTGCCGGCCGCGTACACGGTGTGGGCGTTTGGGTATGCGCGCTACGAGCATCCCGACGCCGCGGTGGGGCTAGGTGCAAGAGCGCCGGACATCTACGCGCGACGTGCGCGCGATGGGGCGCACTGGCAGCTCGCAGGGTTGCGTGGGCAGGACGTTCTGTTGGTGTTCTTTCGCGGCGCCTGGTGACTCTATTGCCGGCGCGAGCTCGTGCAGCTCGCGGAGAAGTCGGGTGCGTTCGCCCGGCTCGGCACGAAGATCTGCGCGATCGCGATCCAGCGCGACGACGAGCTTCAGGAATTGCAGAAAGATCTCGGCGACGGCGTGATGGTGCTCGCCGACCCCGACGGTCGCGCGACCGCCGCGTTCGGTCTGATCGATCGCACACCGTTCCCGCCGGGCATGCGCCTCGCACGCTCCGCATCCGTCTACATCGATGCGCGCGGCATCGTCCGGTATCGCTGGCTGCCCAAGAGCTATCGCGAGCGCCCTGAGCCCGACGAGCTGCTCCGGCGCATCGATCAACTCCGTTAGCGCGACTCCGCCGACGGCTGCCCGGCCGGCACCAAGTGCCAGGTAACTTTTTCCCAAATTCCGGAAGCGCAAGGTGTGCGTGTCCTAAACCTCGCCCATACAACATCTTGTGTCGGTGGGAGCGGGCCGAACTCGTCCCCGTGCTCCGTAAGCTTGGGGGCGTGAATCTCGTCGACAAACTGCGCCGGATCGCGGCGCCCGAGCCGCCTACGCGCCACACGGCGGGCAACCCTGCGGACGGGAACCCCGCGCCGGGGCGGCTTGCGGGGGCGTTCGCGGATGAGGCTCAGCCCGCGCCGGGATCGGTCGAGGTCCCGGGCGAGGAGGCGGCCGGACCGGGAGGGGCGTTCTGGATCCGCACGGAGCGGTTTCCCCTGAGCGAGACCCACGGCGATCTCACGCTCTCCGCAGTGGCGGACACGCCGCTGAAAACTCTTGCCGGCCTGGCGCGCGACCCCGCGCTCTGCCACATCGACATGCGCCGCGCGGTCTTTTTCGACACGGAAACGACGTCGCTTGGCGGCGGTGTCGGGACCTACATATTCCTGTTCGGGGCGGGGTTTTTCGAAGACGACCATTTCGTCGTCGAGCAGTACTTCCTGCGCGAGGTCACGGAGGAGCGCGCGCTGCTGGAAGCGGTCACGAGTCGCCTGAAGCAGTTCGACCTGGCCGTGTCGTTTCACGGCAAGGGGTTCGACGTGCCGCGCATGCAGGGGCGGTGCACGTTTCACCGCGTGACGCCCGCGATGCCGGCATCGCATCTGGATCTCTGCCTCGTCGGCCGGAGCCTGTATCGCGGCGCGTTCCGCGATTGCCGGTTGCAGACGTTCGAAAAGGAGATCGTCGGGTTTCGGCGCGCCGACGACCTACCGGGTGCGCTTTGCCCGCAGGCGTTTTTCGACCATCTGCAGGGCGACAGCACGCTCATCCCGCGTGTGTTCGAGCACAACCTCTACGACATCCTCACGCTGCCGGCGATCGCAGCGTGTTTCGCGCGCGAGATGGAAGCGCCCAGCCACCCCGTCGTGCTTGCGAATCTCGGTTCGTTTTACGAGTCCCAGGGCGCCGACCAGCGCGCCCGCGAGAAATACCAACAGGCACTGGAGGGCTTGCGGGGCGGGCCGCACCCGTATCTGCCGCGCGCGCTGGAGCGTTTGGCGCTGCTCGAGCGGCGGGCGGGTCGCCACGCGGAGTCCGCATCACTTCTGTTGGAACGGAAGGACTTGCCGCCGTGCTCGTTGGAGGCGCTCGAGGACCTTGCGAAGTACTACGAGCATCGCCTGCGGGATTTTCGGAGTGCGGAAGCCGCGACGCTGGAGGCCCGCTCCAGGTTGATCACCGGGAAGATCGCGGTGGACCACGGTACGAGGTTCCGCTGGATACAGTCCCTCGATCACCGCCTGGCCCGGCTCCGTCGGCGGTCGGCTGCAAACGGGTCTCCTTCCTCGGCGTCGCGCTAGCGGTCTCTAGAAGGCTCCCGAAATCGACCGCGATACGGTACAAATCCTCCCGTGTCAGATTTTCCGGACGAGGTCCTGCAGGTCTTCCTCAACGCATTTCGGCCGTTCCCGAAGGGTGTGCTGCCCGACACCCTCGCCGGTCGCGTCGGCGTTTCCGTGGAGGACCTGTCCGGGTTGCGCGCGCGGGCCGAGCGCGACGGGTTCGTGTTCGAGTCCGACGACGACGGGCGTTGGATCCTCACGGACATGCCGGACACGCTTGCGCCGTACTGGGTGAAAGCGGGACTTCGTTGCGATCGCCTCGGGCATCAGGTGTTTTTCTCGGAAGAGGTCGAGACGACCCAGGACATCGCGTTTGAGTTGATGGCCGAGGGTCGTACGCACGGCACGCTCGTGTTGGCGGAACACCAGACCGCCGGCCGCGGCCGCGGCGACCGCACCTGGGTGACCACGCCGAAGAAATCCCTCGTGTTCTCGTTGCTGCTCGACCTCGAGCCGCCCGAGACGTTCGCGTCGGTATTGACGGTGGCGACGGCAACCGCGCTTGCGCGTGCGGTGCAGGAGATCGCCGACCTTCCGGCCCGCATCAAGTTTCCGAACGACGTGATGGTGCGGGACAAGAAGGTCGCCGGCATCCTGCTCGAGGTGAGGGACTACGGCGGCGAATTGCGGCGTGCCGTGGTTGGCGTGGGGATCAACGTCAATCAGGCGCCCGAGGATTTTCCGGAGGAGCTTCGCGAGATCGCCACGTCCCTGAAAGCCGAGCGTCGCGACGGTGCGCCGCTTCGCCGCGCGCGCCTTCTGCGCCGCACGCTGTTCGAACTCGAGCACTGGC
>JAZFYD010000176.1:0-19255 GCA_036443405.1 Planctomycetota bacterium | reverse complement strand
TCTCCTTCCAGGTCTCGGCGTCCCACACAATCACGTTGCTCTGGAAGTCCGCGGTCACGAAACGGGTGGAGTCGGGCGACCACGCGATCGCGTCCCCGCGCCGTCCGCCGCGCCGCAACACGTGTTTGAGCTGGCCCGTCTTCGCACTGTAGATCCCGACTTTGGCCATCCACCAACTCACCGCCAGGTACTTGCCGTCAGGCGAATAGGCGATACCGGATGGCTCCCCGCTCTCTTTGTCAGGTGGCTTGAGCGCGCGCCTGCGTTTCCCGGTCCCGAGGTCCCATTCGACGGCGCCTCCCTTGCTCGCGGTCGCCACGTATCGGCCGTCTGTCGAAAAGTCGACGGAGTAGGTGTTCCCACCGGTTTCGAGGGCATAGACCCGCACCCGCTTGGTCAGATCGAACACGATCGCGCGACCGTCATCTCCCGCGGACGCGACGAAGCGGCCATCGTGCGAACACGCAACATCCCGGAGCCGATCCGCATGGGCTTCCATCGTCGCGACACAACGACCCGTTGCAAAATCCCAGATGCACAGTCGGCCCGTTCCGAACGTCCGGGACGTTCCCGCGATCACGAACTTGCCGTCCGGCGTGATCGCGAGCCCCCCGAATTCGCGGTCGTTCTTGTCGGGGGATCGAAATTCACGAAGCTGCCGCCCAGTCTTGGGATCCCAGATCCGAACGGCGCTGTCGTTGCCGCAGCTGACGATCCGCGTGCCATCGGGGGTGTAGACCACCCCCGTCGCGTCGCCGTGATGGCGAAGTCGCGCACTCCCCAAACGCCGCACCGCCCCCTCCGGCAACGGGTGCGTCTGAGCCACCGGCGGCTCCCCAGCGGACGCAGATTGGCACACGATCGCACCAATCCACGCAATCCAGCAGCACCAACGCATGCTCACTCCTCCCGGAATCAGTATGCGCTTTCCGTGGCACCGTCGGCGTCATATTCCGCCCAGGACCAGCCCCCGTTCCGCCGAGGACCCCTCCGCAGCCAAACACCGTCAAACTGGCGGGCGTTTACTCGAAACGTCGTATCTCATATCGTCAGAGGTTCGCAGGCCTTTCGATGGATGCCACGGCCGTAGTCACCGGCGGCCAAGTGGGCGATCTGCGCATCGAGGATGAACTCGGGCGCGGCGCCTTCGGGGTCGTCTATCGCGCACGAGACACGCTGTTACAGCGACCCGTTGCGCTCAAGCTCGTTCGTACGCCGTCGGGTGACCTCGGGGAACAGCAACGGCGCCTCGCGCTACGCGAAGCGCGCCTGGTCGCCGGACTCAACAGCCCCCACATCGTCACGCTTTACCGGGTGCACCCGCTGACGGATCAATCGGGGTGGGTGTTCGAGATGGAATACGTCGAGGGCGGCTCGCTGCAGGAGCTTCTCAGGCGCGACACCACGTTCACCGTCGATCGGGCGATCTCCATCGTCGATGACATTGTGAGCGCGCTGAAGGCCGCGCACGAACAGCACGTCGTGCACGGCGACGTGAAGCCCGCCAACATCCTCCTTACGACCGATGGCAAAGCCAAACTTGCCGACTTCGGCCTCGCCCGGCTGATGGGCGACGGCAACCTGAGCACGAGTTCGGCGGCGCTGCCGATGGGCACGCCCGAGTACATGGCACCGGAAATTGTCATGGGCGGCTCGGCGCGGCGGCGGTCCGATATCTGGAGTGTGGGCGTGCTGCTCTATCGCATGCTCGCCGGCCGGATGCCGTTCGAGCAATCCGAGCTGCTCAGCCTCTTCCAATCGATCGAGAGCGCGACGCCGGCCCCGCTGACCGAAATCGGGTTGCCCGAACGGCTCGCCGACATCGTGTCCGATTGCCTACGCAAACGAGTCGAAGATCGTCCCGCGAACTGCGGCGCGATCCGCGCCGTCCTTCGTGGCGACTTCGCTCCGCATGAGATGGCCCATACGGCGCCTCCCGCCCCGCGCCAGTTGCGGGGTCGCAGCACGGAAATCGGGCGAATCCGGGAGTTGCTCAACCTCTCGCGTGTGGAGCGGCCCGCCGTTTTGGTTACCGGCGACGCCGGCATCGGCAAGAGCCGCATCGTGAAGACACTCCTCGCGGAGGCTTGGGCAGGTACGCGACTCATCGTGCGTGTCTCCGCAAGTCGCTCGCGCGGACTACTCGAGGGGATCCTGCTCGGGATAAAGCGCGCACAGAAAAAACAGAAAGGCGCGGCGCGGAACAACAGCACTCCCGCCGAGACTCCTGCACTCTTGCAGCGGCTGCTCGATAAAGGCCCGGGGGATCTCGGGCCCAAAGACCGGCGATCCGCGTTTTGGGCGATCGAGGAATACCTCATCGCCTCGAAAGGGAGCAACGAGACGATCCTCGTCGTGGAGGATGCGCAGTTCCTGCCGCGCGCGGATCTCGCGGTCCTCAAGGCGATGGCTAGAAAACTCCCGGCCGCCGGCGTGTCCTTCGTCATCGTCTATCGCAGCCACGCACCGTCACTGGATCCGCAGGACGGTTCACCCGCCGGCGACCGCGTGCTGGCTGCGGCGGATGGAATCGAGGAAGTCGCGATCGGACCGCTTGGCGCCGAGGAACTCTTCGCGATCCTGGAGGACGATACACGCGACGCGCGACTCTCGCCGACGGTCGCGCAACGGGTGGTTCGATTCGCGAATGGCAACCCGCTCTTCGGCCGCAGCCTGCTGCGCCACCTTCGCGAGACCAAAGCCGTCGTCGTGGACGGCTCCGGACTGCGCGAAAGCGGAAAGTGGCAGGGCACGGGTCTGCCCGCCCGCCTGAAAGGTCTGGCGGAACAACGCATCGAAGCGCTGCACAAACGCCAACGGATGCTCCTTGATGTGGCGGCGGTGGACGGCGTCGACTTCGACGGGGAGGCGCTCGCGGCGGTCCTCGAGCTGCCGTTGCTCTCGGTGCTCCGCGATCTTCAACACATCTATCGCGAAACCGGATTGATCGAAGCGCGCCAGCAGGGATTCCGGTTCAGCCATCCCGTCCTGCAGGAGGTCCTATACGACGCGCTCGCGCCCGACCTGCGCCGCGCCATGCACCGGCAACTTGCGACCCACCTCGAACGTCGCGGCGACGGGGTCGATCCGTCGCGGCTGGGTAACCACTGGGAGTATGCCGGCGAACGCGAGCGTGCTTTACCGCACCTTCTGGCCGCCGCCCGGCGGGCGACCGAGCACCACTCGTATCTGAGCGCGTTGGATCTGTCGGAGCGTGCAGGTTTGCGGCCCGACTCGATCGACGAGGAGCGGGCGCACAAGCACTCTGAGTTGCTGCTCGCGCTCACTTCGTGCTACCGGCATCTCGCCCGGCACGACGAAGCCGGGCGCATACTCGACGCCGTCGAACGCTCCGCCGAACACCATCACGAGTGGCGCCTCGCGCTGCGAGCGCGGGTCCGGCGCGCTCAGGTGCGATCGTCCTTGCAGGCCCAATCCACCCTCGATCTCGATCTCCTGCGGCGGGCGGCCAAGCTGCTCCCGACGTGTTCCGAGCGCGAGATCGCGAAGAACCTCCTGGCAGACCGCGAGCACGCCGCCTCGCAATAACTCGCTCAGTCGTCCCCGGGGGGCCGGCGATCGCGCTTCCGATCGGAGCGCCGTCGCTTTGCGGTCAGGCGCCGCGTCACGGATCCGCGAGTCGGGCGCGTGGGCCGGCGGACCTTGGGTATCAGGAAATGGGCATCGAGCTTCTTTTCCAACCGCGAGAACGCGACCGCGAGGTTTTGGCTTCGCGAACGCCGCTCGGTAGCGGTGACGACGATGCCCGTGGCAATGTGACGGATGCGCACACCGGTCTCCGACTTGTTGCGGTGCTGCCCCCCGGGCCCGCCCGCACGAAAAAAGTTCACCTCGACATCGTCGCGTCGCACGCGCTCAGACTAGCAGCGCGGGGCCCGCGGGTAGTCGTTCGAGGACTAGGCGGGGAGACACGAAGAAGAAGAACTACCACAGAGATCACAGAGGTCTGAGCCGAGTTTCACGGCGGCGCTACTGGGCTGAACCGGGGCTGGCCGGGAGACTTCGAGGGATTGGGATAAGGGATAAGGCAAGCGCGTCCGACGCCCCCCCTTATCTAATTGTCCAGCTTCGCGGCACGCACGCTCGGGGACGGTGGGCCTTGCACAAGCGTCTCCGTGAACTCGGCGCGGACCCTCTTGGTGACTCTTCCTCTTTGAGGGCGTCCCCCCGCGCAGCGCGTCGCTCCAACGGCGGCAGCCGTTGGGCCCAGAACAACCCGCGAGCCAATCCGCGTCTCAAATGCCCCGAGCGCGTCGCTCCAACGGCGTCAGCCGTTGGGCCAACAACACTGCGGCGTCAGCCGTTGGGCCAGAGTCACTTCCGCGTGTCGAACAGCGCGAGGAACTCGTCGTTGGTGCCCGTCTTGTTCAGACGGTCGAGCAGAAGTTCCATGCCTTCGACCGGCTTCATTTTCGTGATGACGCGGCGCAGCGCCCACATGCGGCGAAGCCGGTCCTCGTCGACGAGTTTCTCTTCCTTGCGCGTCCCCGACTTCGTGACATCGATCGCGGGCCAGATGCGCCGGTCCGCCAGATCACGATCGAGCACCAACTCCATGTTTCCGGTGCCCTTGAACTCCTCGAAGATGACCTGATCCATGCGAGACCCGGTGTCGACGAGCGCGGTAGCGACGATCGTCAGCGATCCTCCGCCTTCGATATTGCGCGCGGCGCCGAAATGCGCCTTGGGCTTTTCGAGGACCTTCGCGTCGAGCCCACCGCTCAGCGTCCGGCCTGAGCCTCGTGCTTCGATGTTGTAGGCGCGGCCCAAGCGCGTCAGCGAGTCGACGAGTACGACGACGTTGTGGCCGATTTCGCACAGGCGCTTCGCACGCGCCGTGACAAGCTCCGTCATCGCGACGTGGTTCGCCGCGGGCATGTCGTTCGTGCTCGCGTAGACCTCGCCCTCGACGGCGCGTTTCATGTCCGTCGCTTCTTCGGGGCGCTCGTCGATAAGGCAAACGAGCAGCTTCACCTCGGGGTGAAAGTGCGTGATGCTCTGCGCGATCTTCTGCAGCAAGACGGTCTTGCCCGTCCGAGGCGGCGCGACGAGAAGCGCGCGCTGGCCCATGCCCATCGGCGTGATCAGGTCCATGACGCGCATGCACATGTCCTGCAGACCGTCCCCGACCAAACGGAAGGGTACCTCCGGGTCGATGACGGTCATTTCCTGGATCGCCGGGAAGTCCTTGGCGGTTTCGGGGTCTTTGCCCTCCACCTTTTCGATGATTCCGACCATCGGCGCCTGACCGCGCATCGTCTTGCCGACGTGCCCTTCGATCATCTGCCCCTCGCGCAAGGCGTATTTGCGCATCAGATCCCGGTGCACAAAAGCGTCTTCGGCCTGGATCTGACAGTCGCGCTTGGGGTTGCGAAGAAATCCGTGGCCTTCCTTCGCAACGGCCAGAATGCCGCTGCAGGGGGCCACTGCGGTCGTGTCGTACTTGGCTCCGCCACCACCACCGCCGCCACCGCCTCCGCGACGACGACCACGCCTGCGGCGTCCGGTACGGGAAGATTGACCTTCCATGTTCGTACTCCCACTTGAACAACCCGCCCGGACAGCGGTTCTCCATGCGCCGTGTGCGTCACCGGATGACTTTTCATCCTCAGAAAACACGGGGCCAAAACCGGGATTCCGGTTCGGATCGCTGCGTTGCGAACGGGTCGCTGCTTTGCCGTTGACTCACTCGGGGCCCGCAATCGCAAACCGCAAACCTACGATCCGCACTCCCGTAATCCGGGGCGGGCCGGTCAACCGGCCATGAACGCGATCAGAATAAGCGGCCCCGGCGACCCCGGCAAGAAAAGACTGGCGGGTGACGCCCCGTCAAAGCGTGCTGATTCGGCGCGATCCGGCGGCGTGTCCAATTGACGCAACACCGACGTTCCGCGTCCCTTGACCGACCCCCTCACGCTTCTACACTGGGCGATTCCCCACTGGGAGGCCTCATGGAGAGCGCGACCGACATCCAGTTTCAAATCGAGCCCGCCGGGCCGTGCCGTAAGAAGGTCACAGTCATTGTGCCGCCGGAGCGGGTCTCGGAGGAGTTCAACAAGAGCTTCCAGAATCTCTCCAAGAACATCCCGATCGCCGGTTTCCGTCGCGGCAAGGCGCCGCGCAAGCTCGTTGAGAAACGATTCGGGAAAGAGGTCGCGGCCGAGGTCAAGCAGACGCTTATCGACAACGCGTTCGAAGAGGCCCTGCAGAAAAACGACCTGGCGCCGATTTCCGATCCGGATTTCGACGCCTTGGAGATCGAAGCGAAGCCCGAAGAGCAGTTCGCGTTCGACTTCACGATCACGGTGAAACCGGAGTTCGACTTGCCCGATCTCGATGGCATCGAGGTCGAGGTCGCGGCGGCAGAGCCCGCCAAGGCCGAGGTCGACGAAGCGCTGTTCGCGTTGCGCCGCCGCAAGGCGACGCTGCGCCCTGTCGCGAACGGCGGCATCGACACGAACGACATCGTGTCGATCAAAGTCCGGGGCCACGTCGGCGAGCAGGAGCTATTTCACACGGAGGACACGTCCTACGAGGTCGGCTCGCGCAGGCTCCCAGAGCACGGTCTAATCACCGATGGTCTCGACGAAGCGCTGCTGAAACAAAAGGCCGGCGCGACCGTGAACGCGAAGGCGTTTGTTCCGCCCCACGAGGAAGGCCACCCGCTGGCCGGCCAGGACCTGGCGCTCGAGGTCGAGGTCTTGGACTTCAAGCGTCCCGACGTTCCGGAGTTGGACGAGGAACTCGCGAAGGGTTTCGATTTCGACGGCGTCGACGACATGGTCCAGCACGTCACCCAGGATGTGCGTCGGCGCAACGAGCAGGAACGCGACCGCGCGATCGAGGAGCAGGCGCTCGACAAGCTCGCGGAGCAATGCGACTTCGAACTCCCGGAGGAGTTGATCTCGCGTGAGGCCGATGAGATGGCCCGGCGCGCCGCATACGAACTCCAGGTGGCCAAGGCCAGCGAGGAGGAGATCGCGAAGCGCGTCGCCGAAGTCCGCGCCCGGCGTACCGAGGAGACCGCCCGCGAGATGCGCACGTTTTTTGTCATGGACAAGATCGTGGAGAACGAGCGCATCCTCGTCACCGAGACCGAGGTGAAGGAAATGGTCGCGCTTTTGGCGGCCTACAACGACCGGACACCCGAGCAGATGTACGCTCATCTGCGGGAAGCGGGCCGGTTGGGCTCCGTCCGGACCCAGCTGCGCGAGAAAAAGGCCAGGGCCCGCCTGCGCCAAAAGGTCAAAGTCAAAGAGGTGGATGCGCCGAAAGAGAAGAAGGCGGCATCCGCCAAGAAGCCCCCGAGTTCCAAGAAGACGGGCACCACCAAGAAAACGGCCAAGAAGGCCGCCAAGAAAAAGGAAGAGTAGAGCGACCCCATGAACGAGCGCGCCAACATGTTCATCCCCACGGTCATCGAACGTACGGGCCGCGGAGAACGGGCCTATGACATCTACTCGCGGCTGCTCGAGGACCGGATCATCTTCGTCGGCACTCCGATCAACGACACGGTCGCGAACGTCGTCATCGCGCAAATGCTCTTCCTCCAAAAGGAGAATAAGAGCCAGGAGATCAGCCTCTACATCAACTCGCCCGGCGGTTACGTCAGCGACGGCATGGCTATCTATGACACGATGCAGTTCATCAAGTGCGACATCGCGACGTACTGCATCGGCCAGGCGATGAGCATGGGCGCGCTGCTCTTGGCGGCAGGCACCAAGGGCAAGCGTTTCATCCTCCCCCACGGCCGTGTGATGCTGCATCAGCCGAGCGGTGGCGCGGGCGGCACGGCTTCGGACATCGAGCGCCAGGTGGACGAGATCGTCAAACTGCGCTCCGAGATGAACCAGATTTTCGCAAACCACACGGGCCAGCCGGTGGAGCGAATCGAAAAGGACTCGGACCGCGACTTCTATCTGAGCGCTAGCGAAGCCAAGGAATACGGACTGGTGGACGAGGTCTTGGACGCCTCCGCCGAGTAGTCCGTTAATCGACGGGATTCGTGGTCTAGAATGGAGCAGCGATGAGCAAAAGCGGCCGGAAGAGCTACACCGAGCGCTGCACCTTCTGCGGGAAGTCACGCCACATGGTCGACTCTCTCGTCGCGGGTCCGCCCGACGTCTACATCTGCAACGAGTGCGTCGACCTGTGCAACACCATCCTCATGGAGGAGAACCGGAAGACGACACCCGCGCGCGGGTCGTCGTTCGCCGACGGACTGCGCATCAGAAAACCCCGTGAGATCCGCGAGTTCCTCGACGAGTACGTCATCGGCCAGGAGCGCGCGAAAAAGACGCTGGCAGTGGCCGTTTACAACCACTACCGGCGGGTGCAGGTCGGCTTCAAGAGCGACGACGTCGAACTCGAGAAGGCGAACATCCTGCTTGTCGGCCCGACGGGCTCCGGCAAGACGCTGCTCGCACGCAGCCTCGCGAAACTGCTCGACGTCCCGTTCGCGATCGCGGACGCGACCACGCTAACCGAGGCGGGATACGTCGGCGAAGACGTCGAAAATGTCCTGCTCCGCCTACTCCAGTCCGCGGACTTCGACCGCGAACGCGCTGAGCGCGGCATCATCTACGTGGACGAGATCGACAAGATCGCGAAAACGCAGAAGAACGTCTCCATCACGCGGGACGTCTCTGGCGAGGGCGTACAGCAGGCGCTGCTCAAGATCCTCGAAGGCACGACCGCGAACATCCCGCCCCAGGGCGGCCGCAAACACCCCGAGCAGCAGTACATCCAACTCGACACGACGAACATCCTCTTCATCTGCGGCGGAACGTTCAGCGGCATCGAAGAGATCATCAAGAAGCGCATTGGCCAGCACCGGATCGGGTTCGCCGAGGATCCGGAAGAGGTCAAGGACGCGGAGTTGCGCACGCTTCTGCCGCGCCTCGCAACGGAAGATCTGCTCGAGTTCGGCCTGATCCCCGAGTTCATCGGCCGCCTTCCCACGCTCGCGACGCTCGATCCGCTCAGCGAAAACGAGCTGGTTCGCGTCATGCTCGAACCGCGCAACGCCATCATCCGCCAGTACCAGAAGTACTTCGAGATGGAGGGTGCCACCCTGGAGTTCGACGAGAGCGCTCTCGCCGCGATCGCGAAAAAAGCGATCAAACGCGAGACTGGCGTGCGCGCGATCCGCTCGCTCATCGAAGAATTCCTGCGCGACGTGCTGTATGAGCTTCCCGAGATGGAGAACGTCAAGCGCTTCATCGTGAACGAAGGCGCGTTCGAGGGCCGCGAGCCCATCCGCCGGGTCCTGCGCTCCGACGCGAAGCTCAAGCGGCGCGATAGCGCCTAGGAGCGGATAGAGCGCTCTCACGCGCGCCGCTTGAGCAGTATTTCTGGCTCAACGGCTGACGCCGTTGAAGCGATCGCGGACCGGCCGTCGCGGGCTCATCTCAAACAACCTGAAACTGAGACGATACGCCCGTAAGCCGTTAGGCTCTGACGGATGCACGCCGCGCAGCCCCCCCGGGCGCTCACCGATTTCACCGCGGAGGAGTTGCGCGCGCTCATGGCGGCAGAGCGCCAACCGACGTACCGCACAAACCAGGTGTTCTCGTGGGTGCAGAAACAGGGCGCGCGCACATACGACGAGATGAGCAACGTCCCGAAGGCCCTCCGCGAAGCGCTGGCGGCCAAAGCGCCTGTCCGCACGACAACGGTCGCGCACGAGGAACCGAGCGCGGACGGCACGACGAAACTCCTGCTGAGGTTGCACGACGGCGAGCACGTCGAGTGCGTCCTCATCCCCGAGGGAGAACGCGCGACCGCTTGTTTGAGTACGCAGGTGGGGTGCGGCGTCGGCTGCGTGTTCTGCGCGAGCGGCGCCGAGGGCGTGGTGCGCAACTTGAGCGCCGGCGAGATCGTCGAGCAGGCTCTCGAGCTCAATCGCATGGCGGGCCAGCGGCTGACCAACATCGTCGTGATGGGAATGGGCGAACCCCTGCACAACCTGGATGCCCTCGAGCGGGCCCTGCGCATCCTTCAGGACCCCGAGGGCCTCGACTTCGGCGCGCGGCGGATCACGGTGAGCACCTCGGGCCCGGTGAAAGCGTTCGAGGACTTCCTCACGCGCGGCCTGAAGGTCAAATTGGCGATCTCGCTGCACGCGGCGTTCGACGGGCTGCGCAAGGAACTCGTCCCGCGCGGTGGCACGGGCGACATCCACTTCCTCGAATCGATGTCGCGCCGCTGGTTCGAGAAAACCGGCCGTGATGTCACGTTCGAGTACGTCCTGCTCGACAACATCAACGATTCGGACGAGGACATGCGCGCACTCGCGAAGCTCGCGGGCCGCCACGTCAACGTGAACCTCATTCCGATGAACCCGGTGCCGTTCGCCCCCAAGCTCAAGGCGCCGCCCAACGCGCGCATCGAACGCTGCGTCTCGCTGCTGGAGGAAGAGGGCGTCGTGGTGCACTGCCGCCGCCAACGCGGAGACGACGTCGCCGCCGCCTGCGGCCAGCTTCGGCGCTTTCACGAAAAACTCGAGGACGGTCAGGAAACCGCCCCGTAGTACTCCCGCTGGCCGGACCACGGCCGGCGCCGGAGAACTCGCTCGCGCCGCGCTCTTGATTCCCGCTCCACTGTGGTAAAACGCCCGTTCATGGCCATCGACGAAAGCGAAGTTCGGAGAATCGCCGCCCTCTCGCGTGTGCGGATCGCGGACGATGAGTGCGCCGCGCTCGCCCGCGATCTCGACCGCGTCGTCGAGCACATCGACCTGCTCCGGGAGGTGCAACTGCCGGACGACGCGGAGTCCCTTACGTACTTCGACGTCGACGTACATCGAAAGGACCGCGCCATCGGCGGGTTGGACCGGGAGGACGCGCTGCGGAACGCCCCGGAGACCGACGGCACCTACTTCCTCGTGCCCAAGATCGTGGACCGCGACGAGGGATGACCGCGCTCTGGCAACGCACCGCGACCGAGATCGCGGCTCTGGTCCGCTCCGGCGAGGTGACGGCCCTGGAGGTCGCGGATGCGCACCTCGAGCGCGCGCTCGCGTGGAACGACCATGTGAACGCGTTCATCCATCTCGAGCCCGAGGACATCCGGACGCACGCCCGCGAGATCGACCGCCACATCGGGTTGGGCCACGATCCCGGCCCGCTGGCTGGCGTGCCGGTCGCGATCAAGGACAACATCTGCCAAATGGGCGCGCCGACAACGTGCGGCTCGCGCATGCTGGAGACCTTCACGCCGCCGTACGACGCCCACGTCGTCGAGCAGCTGCGCGGAGCGGGCGCGCTCTTGTTCGGCAAGACCAACCTCGACGAGTTCGCCATGGGTTCCTCGACGGAACACAGCGCGTTCGGCCCGTCGAGGAATCCCTACGGGCTCTCGCGCACACCGGGTGGATCGAGCGGGGGCTCCGCAGCCGCCGTCGCGGCCGGCCTCGTGCCGCTCGCGCTCGGGAGCGACACGGGCGGATCGATCCGGCAGCCCGCGGCGTATTGCGGCATCGTCGGTCTGAAACCGACCTACGGCATGGTCTCGCGATTCGGCCTCGTCGCATTTGCGTCGTCGTTGGATCAGATCGGACCGCTGGCGCGCAACGTCGAAGACGCGGAACTTCTTCTGCGGGTCATCGCCGGCCACGATGCGCGCGACGCGACTTCGAGCGTGCGCGGCGCTACCGCAGTGAACAAGGAACCCGACACACGGATGCGCGACCTCCGGATCGGCATCCCCACGGAGTACTTCGGCGAGGGTCTCGCCGCGGAAGTGCGCGCCGCGGTCGGCGCCGCCCAAGCGATCCTGGTCAACAGGGGTGCGAAGTGTGAAGAGGTTTCGCTCCCGCTGACCAAACAGGGCATCCCCGTCTACTACGTGGTCGCACCGAGTGAGGCTTCGAGCAACCTCGCGCGCTACGACGGCGTGCGCTACGGCCTTCGCGGCGACGCAAAGGACGTGCGCGGCATGTTCGAGGAGACCCGCGGCGACGGATTCGGCGCGGAGGTCAAACGCCGCATCCTCCTCGGCACGTTCGCGCTCTCCAGCGGGTACTACGATGCGTATTACGGCCAGGCGCAGAAGGTGCGCGCCGCGTTGCGACTCGAGTTGGACAAGGTCTTCGAATCCGTGGATGTGCTGCTGACGCCCACGACTCCGTCCGTCGCGTTCAAGCTGGGCGACAAGCTCGACGACCCGCTGGCGATGTACTTGAACGACGTGTACGCGGTGACCGCGAACCTCACCGGTGTGACTGCGATCTCGTTGCCGTGCGGCCGCTCGTCGGACGGGCTGCCGATCGGTTTGCAGCTGATGGCACCGCGCTTCGAGGAGGCGCGGCTGCTGCAGGTCGCCCGCGCGTATGAAGCGGCGTCCAAGCAGGGCCACAATTGGCCGACGGACCCAACCGGCGGAGACGTCGCATGAACTACCGCGTCGTGATCGGCATGGAGGCGCACGTCCAACTCAAAACAGCGAGCAAGATGTTCTGCCGCTGCCCGGTGCAGTTTGGCGCACCGCCCAACACGCTCGTGTGCCCGGTCTGCCTCGGCATGCCGGGGTCGCTGCCGGTACCCAACCGCGACGCCATGATCATGGCGCTGGCGCTGGCCAAGGCGATGGGCTCGAAACTTGCCGAACTCACGAAGTTCGATCGGAAGAACTACTACTACCCCGATCTGCCCAAGGGCTACCAGATCAGCCAGTACGATCGCCCGCTCGCGCTCGGCGGCGGCCTCGAGATCGTCACCAAAGACGGCGTGAAGACCATCCGGCTGATCCGGTTGCACATCGAAGAGGATGTGGGCAAGAACCTGCACGACGACGCCACCGGCACGAGCCAGGTGGACTTCAATCGCGCCGGCACTCCGCTGGTCGAAGTCGTCTCCGAGCCCGACATCGCATCCGCGGCGGAAGCGCGCGCGTACCTGACCGGCCTGCGCACGCTGGTGCAGTACCTCGGCATCAGCGACGGCAACATGCAGGAGGGCAACCTGCGCTGCGAGCCGAACATCAATCTGCACATTGATACGGACAACGGCGTCGTCAAGACGCCGATCACCGAGGTCAAGAACGTCAACAGCATCCGCAACGTGGAGCGCGCGATCCACTGCGAGGTGGAGCGACAGCTCGCGCAGTTCAAGGAACTCGGCGCGGCGATCCAGGATCTGCCGCGCAGCACGTACGGCTTCGACGACACGCGCGATACGACGTTCGAGATGCGCTCCAAGGAAGAGGCGCACGACTACCGGTACTTCCCCGAGCCGGACATCCCCCCCATCCATGTGAGCTCGCCCTGGCGCGAGGAAGCGGCGGCGATGGTGCCGGAACTCCCGTGGGAGAAACGCGAGCGGTTCGTGAAGGAGCACGGCCTCAAGCCGTATCACTCCGACGCCCTCTGCCGGTCGCGCACCACCGCGGAGTATTACGAGCACGCGGTTCAGGCCGGCGCACCGGCCAAGGCCGCCGCGAACTGGCTGCTGGACGAATTGCTCCGCCACGCGAACGAAAAGCGCGTCGGCGTGGAGGAACTCGGCATCTCGCCGGGCCGGTTCGCCGAGTTCGTGAAGCTGGTGGATGCACAGACGGTGGCGCGGGCGGCGGCGGCCCGGGAGGTCCTGCCGCGCATGCTCGAATCCGATGCCAGCGCCGCGAATATCGTCGCGGAGCTCGGCCTGGAGCAGGTCGACGACAGCGCGCAGATCCGGGAAGCCGCGCAAAAGGCGTTGGAGCAAAACCCCAAGGCGGCGGCCGAGTACCGCGAAGGCAAGGACAAGGCGATCGGATCGTTGATGGGTTTTGTGATGCGCGAGACCAAGGGCAAGGCCAACCCCAAGGTCGTGCGCGAGGTCCTACGCGAGCTCATCGGTCAGTAGCGGCGATTCCCGTCGCGGGAAGCGCACCCCTATAATGCGGCGCCATGCGCCTCGCCCTCACTCTCTGCTTGCTCGCCACCCCTCTTCTCGCCCAGGAAGCGCGGCCGCAGATCGAGTGGTCGAAATCCTGGGCCGAAGCGTTCGAACAGGCGGCCCGTGACGACAAACCCGTCATGGTCTGTATCAACAGCAAGGACGGGGAGTCGGCGAACGAGCGCGCGGCCAAGAGCACCTATCGCGACGCGGAGTTCGTGGCTGCGACGAACGAGTTCGTCATGGTGATCATCAGCCTCCACAAGCACATCGGCCCGGGCAAGTGCCGCCGCTTCGGTGGCGTGCCGTGCACGACGCACATCGATTGTTACAAGGCGCTACGCGCGCAACACATCGAGAAGTTCTCCAAGGCCGGCTCCGGTGGCGAGATGATCTCCCCGCAGCACGCGTTCTTCCGGCCGGACGGAACGCTGCTACGCCGCAAGGAGTACGAGCTCACCAAAGCCGAGCTCCTGAAGATGATGCGCGAGGTGCGCCAGGATCTCGCCGCGGAAGCGGGGATGCCACCGCCGGACGTCGACGGGCCCATCGGCGCCGACGCACCGCTCACACCACGCGAGGAGGCGGAGGTGGAGCGTGTGAAGACCGCCGACCGTGCAGCGCGCCGTGCGGCGTTGGGCAACCTCCTGTCGACGGAGAAAATCGCGGCGCACGAAGCGCTGCTCGCCGTCGCCGACGGGGCGAAAGACGAGGTCCTCTGCGACATCATGCGCGCGTTCGGCTTGGCGCAGGTGGTGAAGGCGCGCGAGTTCATCGAGTCGCACGCCACGGACAAGAACGCCGTCGTGCGGTCGTTCGCCTACGTGGCACTGGAGGAGCTCAAACTGCCGGAGTCGATCGAGCTGCTGATGAAGCGCGCCAAGAAAGACCGCAACACAACCGCGCGGAAAAACGCGTACCGCGCGCTCGGCGAGTGCGCCGCTGCCACGCCGCACAAGAAAGCGGCCAAGGCGCTGCTCGGCGGGCTGAAGGACAAACAGAAGTCCGTCGCCAAACACGCGGCGCTGTCGATGCGCCACCACAGGGGCGAATCCGGCAAGCTGGTGTTGACCAAACTCGAGAAAGCACTCGGCCGCGAAAAGACCCCGGAAATCCGCGGAGGCCTGATCTACACCCTCGCCCACATCGGCAACCGCGAGACGACGCTGCCGATGATGGAGAAGATCCTCGAGGGCCTGAACATCGACTACCAAAAGCGGTTCGTGCGCACGGCCATCAAGAAGCTCGAGAGCAAAGGGGGCGACTTCGGCCGCAGCGCGTGGTTCCTGTTCAGCGAGGACCGCGAAGACCCGGCGCGCAAGGAGTGACTGCGCGGCCGAGGGCTTCGCCGCCTTCGCCAGCCCACCCGTTTCAGTTTTTCTCTCTTCTCACGCTTGACACATAAGCAATCCCTTATATATTTCCTTCATGCCCCGCGCGGCAGCCACCGAATCCGTCTTCCAGTCCATCGCCGATCCGACACGCCGCGGGATCCTCGATCTCCTGAAAGAGGGCGAGCGGCCGGCATCGGAATTGGGCGCGCCGTTTCAGATGAGCCAGCCGGCGTTGTCGCAACACCTGCGCATCCTGCGCGACGCCAACCTCGTCAGCGTGCGCGCGAAGGGGCGCCAGCGGATCTACAGACTCAATCCGGAGCCGCTTCAGGAGCTGTACGACTGGGTCACGCACTACCAGGAATTCTGGCACGACAAGCTGCGCGCGCTGGGCGCGCACCTCGACACCAAAGCGCGGAACAACAAAAGAAGCCGATGAAACGAGACCTCAAATTCAAGGCCGTTTACCCCCACCCGCCCGCGTTGGTGTGGGAGGCACTCACCAACTCCGACGACATAGCGAAGTGGCTGATGCCGAACGACTTTCTGCCGACCGTCGGCCACGAGTTCACGTTGCGGACGGACCCCGCGCCCGGGTTCGACGGCATCGTGAAATGCAAGGTGCTCGAGGTCGAGGAGGAGCGGCGACTCTCCTACACCTGGAAGGGCGGGCCGATCGACACGGTGCTGACGCTTGAACTGGAGCGCGTCGATGCAGGCACGATTCTGCACGTGACGCAGGCCGGGTTCACGGGACTAAAGGCCGTGCTCGTCAGCCTGATCCTCGGCGCCGGGAGCAAGAAGATCTACGGCAAGCTGCTACCGGCTCTGCTCGACCGCAAGGCCGGAAAGAGCGATGGCGAGGCCGATTCGACGGATTGTGACAAGGGCGGATTCTGGAAGGTGCTCGCCATCGTGTTCGCGCCGGTGCTCGGCGCCAAGGAGGGAATGATGCGCACGTTGTTCGCCGCGCTGATCGCCGGAATCGTCCTGTTCGTATTCAACGCCGCGTCGTGGCTCGCGCTGCCGTTTCACGCCGACAGCCTGAGCGACTTTCCCGGCGAGCCCGCGTTCACGGAGGAGTTCGTCGCCGCGCTCCCCGCATCGGGCGTTTACCACTACCCCGGCCACACCGACGACCAAGAAGAGATGAAGGCCCGCATGGCGCGCGCGAAAAAGGGCCCGGTCATCACCATGGCGGTGATCTCCAAGGAGGGCATCGACATGATGGCGCCGAGCCGTTTCGTGTTCTCGCTGCTGCTCGACGTTGCGGCCGCTCTCGCCGCGGCACTGGTTCTTCGCCGCGTACGCGGCGGTTTCGCAAGCCGTTTCGGCGTGGTCGTATTGCTGGGCGTCTTTCTCGCGGTAGCCGGAAACTGCCAGAACTGGTTGTGGTGGACCCAACCCACCGGATTCGCCATGGCCGGTGTGATCGACGCGGTGCTCGGTTGGGCGGTCGCCGGCACCGCTCTAGCCGCGATCGTGCGACCCGCCGGAGACGCGTAGACGCTCGCAGCGCGCATCGTTGGCCGAGTCATTCGGTCTTTTGCGAACGGCGCGACAAAACGAACAGCGCCACCAAGCCGTACGCACCCACGACCGCGGCCCCGAAGAGCCCGAACCCCTCCCATCGCCGCACGAACACGTCGCTCGTGAAATCGATCGTCGCGTGGATGAAAACGAGCGGCCATATGCCGATGCGATCGCGGGCGACACAAAACGCCAGGCCGATTCCGAATGCGATCAAGACGGGCCACGGCCCTTTGTTGATGTGAATGAGCGCGAACATCAAGGCGGTCAACAAAAGCGAAAGCCGCGGCCCGAGCACGCGGAGCCGCTCCTGGACCAGCCCGCGGAACAGGAACTCCTCCCAGAACCCGGTCAGCGTCGTCCCCGCGAGGCTGACGAGGACAATCGCCACGCCCGCATCGGTGAACGGCCCCTGGGCCACGTTCACGACCATGAGCGGCACGAACAGAAAAAACACGCTCGGACGCTTGGGACGTTCCGGCGCGAGCATCTTCGTTCGCTTGGTCAGAACGAGAAACGCCAACACGAACACCGTGTTCAGGCTCACCCGGACGAGGTGGGCCAGCGGAAGATCGGTGGAAAAACCGTGCGTTCTCCACAGATACCCACCGAGCAACTGAGGCGCCGTGCACAGAATCGGAATCCAAATTCCGACCATGAGCAGCGCCACAAATCCGCGGACGGCCTTGGAGGGTCCACCGCGTGTTTCACTCGTGATTGCGTTCACCGGGCCACCGTACGGCGCGGAGAGACCTTTGCGAAACAGCCTCGCCGCACCTACTTCGAGCGCGGCTGGTGCCGCACCGTCACCAGGAACAGACACGGGTTCTCGCCCGCCGTGATCGCGCCGGCGAGGACCGTCTTGTTGAGTGGCAGCCACAGCGACGTGTTCAACAGCGTGAGATCCATCTCGGGCAGCTCGACGTCCCCGTGTTCGGTGGGCAGCGTCGGGATCGGCTCCTCGACGTCGGACATGTGGATCTGCAGATGCAAGACGGCACCGTCCGCGCCGGGATCCACGCACGCCCCGGCCTGCACCGCGAACCCGGCGAACACCTGGCCGATTCTCGGTTGCCCGATCGTCGCGTCCTCGGCGATCTCCACGTCGTAGTCGCGCACGTACGAGATCAAGCGACCTTGGCGGTGTACCTTCGCGAAACCGCTCCGGCTTATCGTGCGCGCCACACCGAGTGCGGGCCGCGCGAGCAACTCGGCGGCTTGATCGCGAGGGAGAACGCGCCGCGTGTCGGACAGAGTCACCGAGTCGCCGTCTTTCATGGGCACGGCGACAATTTCGATCGCGAGCATCGGCGCGCGCCGCCGGCGCAACAGTTCCAACAGTTTCGCGACGTCGCGCTGCACGTCCGGCCCCGCGGTCACGAACAGCGCCCCGTTCATGATTCCGATCGCCGAACCCTCGACGGTCTCCCAACTCTGCGGCCGCACCGTCGTCTGGATCAGCTCGACCAGCTGGTCGATCCCGAACTCCGCCGCAGGCTCGCCGTCATCCTCCACGTCCTTGCGATAGGAACGCCCGCTCGAGGGTCGCAAGTCCAGCGCCGGCAACCACTCGTCCTGATCGCGCTGCGTCAGATCGTGCACCTCGTGCCACCGGTGCTCGAGGCGCGGCGCGGCCGCGCGCTCTTCAGCGAGCTTCCTCAGGCGCGCTCGCACCTTCTCGATCATCTGGCGCAACTCCGCGTCCTCGCCGGAACGTTCCTCGCCGGATACGGCTACGGCGCCAACGGCGACGGCGAGCAGAAACGCGACGACGTACTTCACCGCAAACCCCCGGTCCGTTCCAAGACCGTCGCGCGAATCAGCAACGCCCGTGCCCGCCCATGACCGCCGTCCGCGAGCAGGGCCACGCCCCAGTCGCCGGACTTGAGATCCAAGCCCGTGCGCGCGCGCGTGAACCGCCAACGCGGAAGCTGAAGCCGCGACGAATCCACCGTGTCGCGCGTCTCGGTTTGGCCGGCCACGCTGTGTCCGAAATAGAGATCGATGGACACGCGCTGCCCGTCGCGTCCCGCTTCGATGCGCGCACTCACGGAACCGCCTGTCTGCAGGATTTCGATTTTGGGATCCGACGTGCGCGCCGACTCCGCGACCTCGACGTCCGCGTCCCGCACGCGCGCCCGCTGGGTGCCCTGCCACAACAGACTCCGCTGACCGAGCAGCGAGAGGGCCCGGCTCGCGAAGATCCGTTTCGCGCCGCCGGCGTCGAGGGCGCTCGCGATCGCGTCCAACGTGGCCCGATCCAACTCGTTACCGCCAGCCGTGCGCACGCGGCGCGCGAGCTCGGCGTCCAACTCGAACAGATCGGTTTCCAACAACACCGATCGGTGCGCGTGCGGGCGGATCTTGCGGTCGAGGAACGCGACAATGGCGTCCGCCGTCGCCGGGCGCTGCCACAACGCGAGGGTCCGCGGCCCCAACGCGAACACCATCGCATCGTCGGCCCGTCCACCCTCGTCGACGTGGCGCAGCGTC
>JAZFYD010000175.1:0-3657 GCA_036443405.1 Planctomycetota bacterium | reverse complement strand
CGTCGGGCACGTCGGCGCTTCTGGAGATCGCGCGAGCGATGGCCCAAAAGCGCGACACGCTAGGGCGCTCGGTCTTGTTCCTGGCGTTCACGGGCGAGGAGCGCGGGTTGATCGGATCGCGCCACTTCGTCGCAAATCCCACGGTGCCGCGCGAAAACATCGCCGCGATGATCAACCTCGACATGGTGGGGCGGTACGACGACAAGTTGTTGTTCGTCGGCGGCGTCGCGACCTCGCCGACGTTTCGCGCGCTGTTGAAGCCGCGCGTGGAAGCCACCGGTCTCAAGCACGAGTTCGGCGACGGCGGCATGGCGCCCAGTGACAACACATCGTTCTACACGGCGGGCATTCCGGTTCTGTTCTTCTTCACCGGAACGCACGACGACTACCACCGTCCGAGCGACGACATCGAGAAGATCGACCTGGCCGGGCTCTCCAAGGTCACGAGCCTCGCCGAGTCGATGGCGGTCGCGATTTGCAATCTCGACGAGCGCCCGAAGTTCACGCGGGCGGACCGGGGCGGATTCGGCCCCAAACGTGCGGTCATGGGTATCCAGATCGCGCTTACCGAGGGCGGTGTCGGCATCGCACGCGTGGTGCCCGACGGCCCGGCGGCCAAGGCCGGCGTGCAACACGGCGACGTCGTAATGGAGATCGACGGGAAAAAGACCCCCGATCTGCGTGCGCTGCGCAGGGCCCTTCGCAATAAGAAAATCGGCGACGAGCTGACGGTGAAACTTCTTCGCGGCACCGAAACCATCGAGCTGAAAGTCAAGCTCGGCGCCGGGTAGCCCGTCTGCCTCAGACGAGGCAGGTGCTTAGATCGAGCCGAGTCGCCACCATCGCGTAACCTTCCCGATCTCATGCGAACGCGACGATTCGCGATCGCCGTCTTCTTTCTTGTTGCGTCGTTGCTCCACGCGGAGGACGAGCCGCGCGCAAGAAAAGACGCGATCGACGGCGAGGGCGGCTCGACGCGTGCCGAGATTCCGGATCTCGTGCGCCTCGACGCGCTCTCGGACAAGGACAAAGGGGTCGCGTTCGCGCTCTTGGGGCCGCTTCGGATCGAGCGCCGCGGGCTCTTCAGCGTGCGTGCCGAGCGCCTGGTCCTATGGTTGGATCCGCGCGCTGAGACCCGCCTCCTCCAGCTGATGAGAAAGGCCCGGGAGCCGGGAGGCAGTTTTCCGGTCTGGGCGTTGCGCGGCATCTATGCCGAAGGCGGCGCGGCCCCCGCGATCTTTCAGACCGCTGGGCGCATCTACCGCTGCTCGAGCTTCTTCTACGACTTCCAGAATCAGAACGGGATCTTCCTCGATTCCGACGTGCGCTTGCGGATGCCGGGCAAGCACGGCCGGATCGGACTCCCGATCGCGCTGCGGGCGAAGCAGTTCATCGGCCGGAAGGGAAACATCACCGGCAACGACGTCACGTTGTTTTCGACGCCGTATCACGAAGCCACGGTCAAGGTGAACGTGCGCGCCGTCGAATTCCGGGACGACAAGATGAGCCGGGCGATCGGCGAGCTGGTGCGCGTGTCGAAATACCCCGAGGGCGGCACGGAACCGGACCCGCAAAAGGTCGAGGCGGCAGTCGAAGAGGTGGAGCGGATGTCCGGCGCCGAGGCGGGTGAGAAGCGGCTGCGCACGAAAGGCGTGGCCTTGCGCTTCGGAAACACATCGATCTCGCCGCGCCTGTCGCGCACCTGGGGCGGTCCGATGATCTACGAGTTCGACATCGTCGGCGGTGGCGAACTGAACCGCGGCCCGCGTTTCGGCATCGGCATGAACATGCGTCCGGACAGCGGCGCGGAGTTTCGTTGGGTGGTGGGGACCGGGTACTACCTCAATCGCGGTCCGTTCGTGGACCTCGAGACCATCTACAAGTCGGCCGACGGTAGGTTCTCCGGACGCACCTTCGGCGTCTATCTCAACGACCACGGCGACGACTTCGGGATCGAGCCGCCGTCGTCCAACCGTTGGTGGTACCAAAACCGCTACCGCTGGAGGTTCCAACCGGGTTGGCGCCTCGACATGGAGCTCACGGACATTTCCGATCCGTTGTTCCTGCGCGTGTACGACGAGGCTGAGTTCAAGACGGGCAAGGACCAGGAGACGCTTTTGTACCTGCGCCGGCGCGGTGCGGTCGGGTACTTCACGGTGCTCGCGAAACCGAACAACATCGATTTTCAGGAAACCGTCGAGGAGCTGCCGACCGTGGCGGCCGAGCTGCCGGTGCTCACGATCCTGAGAATCGGCGGTACGCCGTTGCAGCTTGCGGGCCAGATCCAGGCCGGCAACTTCCGTTTCCAATCGGGCGTGTTGACGCCGCCGGGCACGCCCGAGCACCGAACGTCCCGCCTCGACGTGGATCCGACGGTGCAGATCGCGTTCTCGGCCGGGCCGGTGCGCATCGTGCCGTTCGCAACGTTTCGGTACACCGGGTATGAGCACGCGCTCGACGGGTCCGATCTGCATCGGTTCGCAGGCACCGGCGGCGTTCGGCTCGATACGCAGTTGCATCGTTTTGTCGGCGCGGTGCGGCACCTCATGAACTGGAGCGTCACGTACACGAACCTCTATGAGGTGAGCGAGCAGGCGTCGCTTCTGTTCCCGATGGACAGCGTGGACCGGATCACGCCGTACGACGAACTGTCCGTGCGGTGGCGCAACCGCTGGCAGCGCACGACGCCGGTTGGGTTCGACACGTATCTCGACATCGAATTACTCGCGCTCTGGTATCCAGCCGGACAACAGCCGCTCGGCCTGACCGGCGACGGTTTCTTGGAGTGGGACGCGCGCTGGCAGGCGAACGAACGGTTGCGGATCTTGTCGGAGGGCGGGATCGAGAGCGAAGACGGGGACATCTTGACCGCGTCGTTCGAGGGGCGCTGGCAGGTCGCCGCCCGACGCGCCTACTCCCTCGGCTACCGCCACTTGAACAAGGACAGCGACGTGTTGACCGGCGCCGCCCGGTTCCAGGTGCAGACACGTTGGTACCTGGTTGCCCGGTCGCAGTGGGATCTGCGCGAAGAAGGGGCGCTCGATCAGTCCGTGCGGATCGAACGCTGGGGCCACACGATGCTCTATGGGGTTTCGCTGATCTTCGACCCAGGCAGCTCGAGAGAATTCCGCCTCGGCTTCTCCGTCGACTTGCTCGGTTCCTCCCGCGGCCGCCGAGCGCCGACGGGGGACTACATGTGGCGTAACTAGCGCCTCGGCCTCGGCCCTGGCCTCATGCGTCGTGCCCCATCTCTCGGTCCCAAGACCACTGCCTCATCCTCGCGAACGGGCGGACGGAGTGGAACGGGGACCGAGCGGCGAGGATACGACGCATGAGGCCGAGGCCAGGGCCGGGGATCTGCGAACCCGTTACCATGTCGCCCATGGCCAAAGCCGTCTTTGCGGGCACGTTCGATCCGATCACCAACGGGCATCTGGACCTCATCCGGCGTGGGCACGCCTTGCTCGGGTCCGTGCTGATCGGCGTCGGCACGCGCAACGCCAAGAGCACGATGATGCCGCGCGAGGAGCGCGTCACATTGATCCGCGAGGCGGTAGCCGGGTTGGACGGCGTCACCGTCGAACCGTTCGACGGCCTGCTCGTCGAGTTCGCCAAGGCGCACGGCGCGGACGTCCTGTTGCGCGGCGTGCGCACCTC
>JAZFYD010000174.1:0-4063 GCA_036443405.1 Planctomycetota bacterium | reverse complement strand
ACGGAAACCCAGCCGGGCTCGATCTCCCTGAAGTGCCAACTGAAACGGCGGCTGGCGGACGATCGCCCGACAGTGGAGCGGTTTTTCCACCGACTTGCGGACTCCGTCCTGTACCACCCGAGCTGGCGACGCCACACGAACTCCGTAACGGTGACGCAGACCGGCGTCGCGAATCCGCTGACGGTCACGAAGACCCGCAAGAAGGCAGGCCACGGCCAAAATCGCACGGCGCCGGCCACGCGCCCGGCTCCGGTCCGAGCCACCCGGGCCCAGACCGTGTCCGGGAAAAGCCCGGCGCCCAAGGCGCAACCGGCGAGCGGCAGCAAGTAGGCTCCGGCCTTGCAGCGCTTTTGGGCGTGTTTCGGGTAGGTCGCGCTGCGGGCGCCGTCGGGTCCCGGCCCCCGGGTCGATCGACCGCCCCGGGCTTTGGACAAAGCCCCCAACCGCGGCTATCTTGATGGGCTCGATTCGACCACCAGCCCAAGAAGCGACCATGAAGACTGACATCCACCCCAAGTACATGACCTGCAAGGTGCATTGCGCCTGCGGCAACGAGTTCGAGACCCGCGCGACGGTGGCCGAACTCAAGCTCGATATCTGCGCCGTCTGCCACCCGTTCTACACGGGCAAGCAGAAGTTCGTCGACACGGCGGGCCGGGTGCAGCGCTTCCAGGACCGCTACGCGAACTTCCGCAAGAAGCAAGAGGCGAAGAAGGCCGACCAGAAGACCGACGAGAAGGCCGAAACCTCCGCATAACGCGGAGAGGGCCACGTTGTGGCGAAACGCCTCCCCGAAATCCTGGCACGCTACCGCGAGCTGACCGAGAAGCTGGGCGACCCCGAGGTCGCGATGGATCAGGCTCGCGTGCGCGAGGTCGTCAAAGAGCGCGGCATGATCGAGCGGACCGCCAAGCTCTGCGAGGAGTACCTCGACGTGCGCAAGCAGGTGGTCGACGCGGAGGAGATGCTCGCGGACCCCGACGAGGAGGTTCAGGCCCTCGCGAAGGAGGAACTCGAGGAGCTCCAGAAGGCGCAGGACGCGGTCGTGGCGCGCCTAGCCGACGAGATGGGCGCCGACGAAGCGGACCGCGCCGACAGCGTCATCATCGAGGTTCGGCCGGGGACCGGTGGCGACGAGGCAGCGCTGTTCGCCCGCGATCTCTTCGAGATGTATCGCCGGTTCGCCGAGATCCACCGGTTCAAGACCGAGGTGCTCGACTTGCAGGTGACCGAGCTCGGCGGTTTGCGTGAGGCCACGTTCTCGCTGAGCGGTCGCGGCATCTACCGGCAGCTCAAGTTCGAGTCGGGCGGCCACCGCGTGCAGCGCGTGCCGTCCACCGAGACCCAGGGGCGGGTGCACACCTCAGCGGCGACGGTCGCTGTACTGCCCGAGGTCCCCGAGATCGACATCGCCTTAAAGGACGAGGACATCAAGATCGACAAGATGCGCGCCAGCGGGCCGGGCGGCCAGAAGGTCAACAAGACCGAATCCGCCATCCGCCTGACGCACACGCCGACCGGGATCGTTGTGAAATGCCAGGACGAGAAGTCCCAGCACAAGAATCTCGCGCGGGCGATGCGCATCCTGAAGGGCCGGCTCTTCGACAAGATGCGCCAGGAGCGGGACGACGAACGGGCGGCTACGCGGCGGAGTCAGATCGGCTCCGGCGACCGCAGCGAGCGCATTCGGACCTACAACTTTCCCCAGGACCGCTTGACGGATCACCGCCTGGGATTCAACTTACACGGCCTGCCGAACATCATGCTCGGCCGGCTGGAGCCGGTGATCGAGGCATTACGCGAGCGGGAGCGGGTCGAGCGGCTCGAATCCCTCGACCTTTCGGAGCTGGAGGAGCTCGAATGATCAACGACGACAACATGAATCCGGACACGAACGACGACGCGAACCCGGAGACGAGCACGGACGCGGGCGACGATCTCGAGATCGATGCCGCGCCCATGGGCGACGCCGGCGGATTCGGCGAGGTGCCGGTGGCTGCCGCCGCGGACGCGGGTACCGGTGAGCCGGCCGCGCCGCAGGAGGTGCGTCTCGCGCCGCCGCGATCGTTTCCCCAGCACTTCTCGTTGCTGTTCGCGTCGACGATGATCGTCATCGGCTGTGCGACGGATTGGCATCGCAAAGAGGTGTTCGGCGACGACCTTCAGGGCATCGAGATGATCTCGGGTGCGTTCCTCATGGCGTTTGCCGCGTATTCGATTTTCATCGGGTTCCTGAACATCCTGCAAGGCCGCTTGCGCGGCATGGGCAGCGCGTTCATGACCGGGTTCCTGGCGATCTTCTTCAGCCTGAAGACGATCGGACGCACGATGGCCGCCGAGGCGAACCCCGACGGGGACGCGCTCGGGTGGCGGGCGTACAAAGACATCAAGGCCGGGACGGTGCAGGACCAGTTCACGGGCTTCATCGGGCAGATTGGTCCGGGCGCGTTGCTCGCGCTGGTTGGCGGGCTGATCATCATCATGGTCTTCATCAAGGCGATGTTGCCGAAGTCTGCCGAGGCCCCCGCGCCTTCGTCGCGCCGCCGGCGTTAGCGTTCGTTTGAATTCACGCGAGATTCTTCAAAAAACCGCCCCGTGGCTCAAAGAGCGCGGGGCGGAATCCGCGCGCTTGGATGCGGAGATTCTGCTGGCGCACGTACTCGAGTGCGATCGCGTCACCCTCTACACCGACGGCGAGCGGCCGCTGATCGATGCGGAGCTGGACTCGTACCGCGAGCTGGTCCGCCGGCGCGCGCGGGGCGAGCCTGTCGCTTACCTGGTCGGCCAACGCGAGTTCTACGGATTGCCGATGGCGGTGACCCCGGACGTGCTGATCCCGCGCCCGGAGACCGAGGCCATCGTGGACCGCGTGCGCGAGTTGGAGCCGGCGACGATCCTCGATCTGTGCACCGGCAGCGGCTGCATCGCGATCGCGTGTGCGGTGCGGTTGCCGGAGGCGCAAATCGTCGCGACTGATGTGAGCGCGGCGGCGCTCGAGGTCGCACGCGGGAATGCCCAGCGTCACGAGGTCGAGGATCGAGTTCGGTTCGAAGAGGGCGATCTGTTCGCGGCACTCGACGGCGACACCAAGTTCGATCTCATCGTGGCCAATCCGCCGTACGTGAGCACGGGCAGCGACACCGAGACGACGGGCCACGAACCCGACGTTGCTCTGTTCGCGGGCGCGTCGGGCCTCGATGTCATCGAGCGCATCCTCGCGGAGGCGCCAAAGTGGATGGCCGAGGGCGCGACGTTGCTGATGGAGATCGGCGAAGACCAACAAGACGCGGTGCTCGCGCTGGCCGGCGCGGACTACGGCGCGAAAGTTCTAAAGGACCTCGCCGGACACCCCCGAATCTTCGAAGGCCAACCACGCTAACCGGATCAGGGCCAAGGCGCGGCCCAGATTCCCTCGAGCCTCTCGCCGGCGGTCAGCTCACCGGTCTCTTCGTCTTCCAGTTCGACCCGGACCTGGCCGTTGCGGATGCGCGTTTCGAAGACGTAGCGACCGCCGGCGGTGGTGGGGAAGTCAAACACGATACCGCCTTCCGGCATCGCCAGGCTTTCGGCCGCACGGCCGGCGATATCGAACAGTTGCCCGCCGCCAAAGATTCCGGTGCGGTAGTAGACCTGCAGGACGAGAGTGTGATTACCGGGGAGTAGCTCCAACGTGCGGCTTTGTTTCCAGCGATGGTTCATCTCACGGCCGTCGAACTCGCGGACATAGACCCGGTAGGCGCTAGCGGTGTGCGAGGTGATCCGAGCGACCTCGCGCGAATCACGGGCCGGGCCTTCGTAGAGCCGCTTGGTCGCGCACGCAGCCAGTGGTAGACAAGCCAGAACCAGGCAGCGCATAGACGGATCCTAGCAGTTCGGCGCCCTGATACGGTTGCCGCCCCCAGACACTGCAACCGCCATACGGACCCGCCGCCCGGAGTACGGTGCCAGTTAACTTTTTCCGAAAATCGTCGCCCGATCTGACACCGGCTGCGAGGTATCAGCAGCAGAATCGTGCGTTTTGTCGCCGATGGTGGCTACGCGGAAGCGGTCTGCGAAGGAGCGG
>JAZFYD010000173.1:0-13715 GCA_036443405.1 Planctomycetota bacterium | reverse complement strand
CGCTGTAGGCTGCCGAGCACCGTGATGAAGAGCCAAATCGTTCCGGGGTTCCGCGTGGCTGACTATGACAACGATGTCGCGGCCGAACTCGTGCGCATGTGGCGCGCATCGTTCGAGTACGGCGTCGGTGTGAAGACCCGCACCCGCTGGAAGAGCAGGTAACGTCGTGCTGCCCGAGAATCGCGTGCGCGTCGTCTTTGAAGAAGCCGGCGGTACGGTCGTCGGGTTTCTGGCGGCGAGCGCTGAGATGGTCGCGGCGCTCTATGTGCACGTCGACTACCACGGCCGCGGGATCGGCTCAGCCTTGCTGGACCTCGCGAAGCTCGAGTCCTCCGGGCGCTTGCGTCTTTTGACGTTCCAGAAAAACGAACGCGCGCAGCGGTTCTACGAGGCGCACGGGTTCAGTGTCATCAAGCGCGGCTTCGAGAAGGACTGGCAGCTCGAGGATCTCGAGTACGAGTGGGTGCGGGTCGACGGGCGCCCAGAATTGTCGCGGCCGCAACAGTGAGCGCCGCCTGGTCCGAAGTTAGTCCTTCAGGAACCAAGGTGTGACCGTCAATAGCGTGCCGGTGACCGCCATCGCGGTCGGACTGGACATGAGATACGGAAAAACACAGAGCCCCATACCCGCGATCCACGGGACCAGCTTTCTCTGTTTCTTGCCGTAGATGAAGTACCCGACGCCGATCGATCCAAAGAGAAGCGAAAACCACACCGTTGTCATGACCCACGACTTCTTCGGCAGTTTCATGCTTCCAGGTGACGCATAGACCGAATGCGCCTCAGGCCGGGATTGCGCGGAGCAGTAACGCGAGTGTGCGGACGAATTGGAACCCAATGGCATCGAACATCGCCATCAAGCTACGGCGCGACGTTCGGTTGCCCACATCGAGTGCGTCCACAGATCGTGTATGAACCGTGAAAGTGTTTCATGCGGGCCCGCCAAAAGCGTGGGTAGATCACCTCAAAACGAGTCGTTGGTGCCCCTGTGACCCGAGTTGAATACACTCGGGGAACGGTGTCACCTTGTTTGTTTCCATGATCCGGCCTAGGTTGGTGCTCGGCTCCCGTTGCTGCGCTCGGGAGGAGCCGGAGTGTCTGAAGATGTTGGAGGTGTTGAAATGATCACACGTTTCCAGTCGTTCGCGATTGCGCTCGTCCTTGTGTTTGCCGGTGTGGCGAGCGCCGGCGATCTGTATGTCGTCGTCGGCTTCAAAGGGTTGCCGGATGCAGCACTGCTCAAGAAACTGGGCGCTACCCCGGGCGACGCGATCGGCGGCCAGGACGCGCTGCGAGCGACCCTGCCGGCTTCCGTCGTTTCGCGCCTGCGCAAGCATGCGGACATCGCGTTCGTCGAAGAGAACGGCATCATGAAGGCGTTCAAGGGTAAGCCCGAAAATCCCGGCAACGGTGGAGGCGGGGGCGGCGGCGATTCGCAGGAGACGCCCTGGGGCATCGACCGCGTCAATGCGGCGTCGAGCGACAACAAGGGCTCGGGTGTCAAGGTTGCGATTGTCGACACCGGCATCGATCTCGATCACCCGGATCTCAAGGACAACATCCAGGGCAGCAAGGACTTTACCGGCGCGCGCCGCGGAGCGGACGATGAGCACGGTCACGGTTCGCACGTCGCCGGAACCGTCGCCGCGGTGAACAACACCGTCGGCGTGATCGGCGTGGCGCCCGATGCCGATCTGTACGCGGTCCGCGTTCTCGATCGCCGCGGCTCCGGCCGCTGGGCCGATCTCGCGGATGCGCTCGACTGGTGCGCCCACGAGGACAACGGCATGGACATCGCCAATATGAGCCTGGGCGGCTCGTCGGCGCCAGGGTTTGTGGAGACCGCCTGCATCAACGCGTTGGCCGACGGCGTCCTGCTGATTGCCGCCGCGGGTAACAGTGGCGACGGGGACGACACGACGCCGGAGAAGGGCTTTCCGGCAGGCTTCTTGTCGGTCGTGTCGGTCGGCGCAACCAACTCGGACGATGACGTGGCGTTTTTCTCCAACACCGGCCACCACGTGGAGGTGAGCGCACCCGGCGTGAGCATCTTGTCGACGTACAAAAAGAGAGACTACGCGACGCTGAGCGGCACCTCGATGGCGTCGCCGCACGCGGCCGGCATTGCCGCGCTCCTTTGGTCCGATATCGACAGCCCGACGGCGGCGTCGGTGCGGACGGAACTAAAACTCCGCGTGTTCAAAAAAGGTGGATTCACTGGGCACGATAACGGCTACGGCTACGGCATCGTCGACTACGACGAGACTGGCGAGTAGCCGTTATTTGAGCAGCTCTTTTGCGAGGGCGGCGACGCGGGGCTCCTTGTCCTTCGTCGCCGCCCTGAGTGCTTCTTTGGCCTCGGGCGCGTCCTTGTAGCGGCCAAGCGACGCCACCGCCGAGTAGCGCACGTTCCACGCTGCATCGCTCTTCGCCGCGGCCGCCAGCGCCCGCAGCGTGAGCGGATCGCGCGGCAACGTGCCGAGCAGGCCGGCGGTGCGATCACGGATGGCGGCCTGCTCATCCCCTTGCAGATACCGGGTCAGCGTGGCCCGCGCGAACGCAACGGCCTCGTCGCCAGATCTCTGCGCTGTGCTCGTCAGGACGCGCAGAGCGAAGTCGCGGACGCCGAACGGACGTGTCGGCTCGGTGTAGCTCGCGATGCGATCGCGGTCGGTGGCCGAGAGTGCGAGGCGAGTGAAGTCGTCCTCCATTCGGAAGCGGTAGCCCTCCAGGCCCACCTCGCCGGCCCGCTCGATCAACCGCGCGACCACCGCGGCTCGCTCACGCTCCGTCGCCGACCCGGCCCAGTCGGCCAACGCCTCGCCCAACTCGCCCGCGACATCGTCAGCCGGCTCGCTCGCCAAGACGGCGAGAAAGAGATCGCGGACCTCGGAGTTCTTGAGCGTGTGTCGCAATGCGAGCGCCGCCGCCTCGCGCAACGCCGACTCCTCGCGTTCGAAGTGTTCGCCGAGCGCCGCGCGCACGCTCGGATCCTCGATCGGACGCTGGACGGTAATGCCGAGGCCACCGGGACCATGGTGGCCCCACGGCCGGTCGCCCATTTCGAAGATCTCGTCGTCGTCGGGCGGGTCGCGTGTTGCGCCGAGCGCGAGGAGCGCACAGCGGACAAACGCTGCATCGCGGGCGAATCTGTCAAGCGCCTCGACCAGCGCGCCATCGGAAGGACCGCCGGCCAGTGTCCCGAGGATGAAGGCGAGCGCCATGCGTAATTCCCGCGGCGTTTCGGTTGCAAGTAGCATCTCTTCAACACCGAGACGCGCCACCGCATCTGTCCGCAGCAGACGCCGGAGCGCGGCGGCCGCCGTGGCGCTTTCGAGCGGGTCCGCGGCCGGCAGCGCATTGCGCAACGCGTCGATCGCGTCCATGGCCACGTTGCGAGTTTGGTCGACCGTCCCGGCGTCCGGCGCGACGGCGTGCATGCCATCGTGCGGTTCGGGACGATGACCTCGGCGCTCTGCATCATCCCGACCCAAGAGCCAGGCAACAGCCGCGAGAGCCACGACGACTGCCGACCAGACCAGCGCACGAACCATGGGCTCAGCCTAGCCGACGGGGCGCCCGGACTCCGGGGACAGTCGATCCTCCGCGCCGCTGGGAGACCAGTTTCCGCCACGCGTCTGGAGAGGAGTGGGCCCAACGGTCCGGGGTCAGTGATCTTTCCTGGCGTCGAGCAACGCGAGGACGTCCGGATGCTCGCTGGCGAAGTCGAACGCCGTCTTGCCGTCGTCACCGGGAATGTGTGGATCGGCTCCGTGACCAAGAAGCGCGCGGACCATCTCGAGGTTGCCGGTGTGCGCTGCGGCTTGAATCGCGGTCCAGCCGCCGTGCTGTTGGGTGTTGGGTTTGGCGCCCGCCTCCAGCAGTTGCCGCGCCACCTCGATGCTCCCACCGGCGATCGCGCTGTGGATGGGTCGGACCTTCGAGCGGTTTTTCGCCACAGCGTCCGAATCCGCGCCCGCGTCCAGTAGGGCAGCGACGGCGTCCCCATGCCGGAAAAACGCGGCCAGATGGAGCGCGGTGTTGCCGTCGGCTGCGTGCGTGTTCACTACGCTCGGATTCTCGGAGAGATGCTCGGCGAGCCGGTCCGCATCTCCCACAGCCGCAGCCGAGAACCACTCGAGCGGACCGGCGTGTTCCTGAAGGATCTCCGCCAGCTCCGGTTGTTTGTGATAGAGCGCCATGAGCACAGGCGTGAGCCCGTCGCCGAGTGCGATCGCAGCGCGTGCCGGATCCTCGTCGAGCAGCTGTCGCAGTGACGCTGCACTGCCTGCCTTGATCGCTTCCTCCATCCGTTGCACCGTGTTGAAATTCGCCATGTCGGCCTCGTTCTCTTGGGGATACCATTAGGTAGCCTAACGAACGATGTCTGTCAAGCCCGTCTCGCCCCGCGCCGCCGTGGCCGACCGCCTCCATTCCGCCGCCATCCACCTCCTGCGCCGGGTGCGCGCGCCGGACAAGCAGTCCGGAATCAGCCCGGCGCGGCTCTCCGCGCTCTCCGTCCTGGTGTTCGCCGGGGCGCGAACGTTGAGTCAGTTGGCCGCGGCCGAGCAGGTTCGCCCTCCGACCATGAGCGTGATCGTTCGGGCGCTGGAGGACGACGGCCTCGTCGCGCGCCAGCCCAGCAAGGAGGACGCGCGCGCCGTGATCCTCCGCGCCACCGCCAAGGGCAAACGCGCGATGGACAAGGCCCGCCAGCGGCGGCTCGCGCTGCTGGAAGAGCTACTGGCCGACTGCACACGCGGTGAGGTCGCGACGCTTGATCGCGCGGCAGAGTTGATCGAACAGGCCTCGCGGAGAGCCTGATCCGGCTACTTCCGGATCCAGATCTCGACCGTGCCGGCGTTGCCGGGCAGTTCGGAATCGAACTCCGTGTCGCGGTCGATGAGGCGCAACTCCCACGCGCCGCCCGTGACGTCGTGGTCGCTCCACACAAGCTCCTTGCCACGCACAAAGGTCCGGTGCACAGCCTTGCCTTTGTTGTCAACGAGTTCCATGTGCAGGCCGCGGTCGCCGGAGTTGTCTTCGGCGTCCGCGATGCCAACTTTCAGGATCGCGTGTGCGCCGTCGCCGCCCGGGACCGTGAACGGGAAGCGTAATGTGCGGGTCTTCTTAGAGTGGATGCGGAACTTCGTTCGTGCGAGCAGCGGCGCGTGGGTTTCCTCCACCGGCCTCGGAATCGCGAGCTCGTAGAAGCGGTCTTCCATGACCGCGCCGCGCTCGCGCCAGTGGCGGTAGGAGCGGCACGCGCTCTCAAACGTCAGGTAGATCGACTCGCCGGCGAGGGCGAGGTCCTCCGTGCCGGCGGGGATCGCCAGCGTGAGATACGGCTTGGACAGCGAGTACGCGCGAAGCGGCGTGCGGTCGGGCCCGTCGAAGCGGAGCGGAGCGCCGTCGAGCGGCGACCGAAAAAAGCGAAGGGTCCCCGTATTGCCGCTGCTGATGCTCAGGACGAATATGTCCCCGTGTTTGGCGACGCCCTGAATGCGATTGGGGGCAAAGAGAACCACGGCCGGTCGCAATACCTCGCGGCCCTCCGCGCGGTAGGTCCGTTTCTGGATTGGATCGCCGCTCTTGCGGTCGACGTCATACGCCGCGATCCACGCGCGCAGCGAGCCGTTGCGGTGATGCCCGGCGGTCGGATAACCCGTGTTGCGGTACTCACCGATCCACAGCCGATCTCCCTCCGAGCTGATATTCGACATGCGCGAGTCGACCTCGAAGTGGCCGAGTTCGGTGAGCGTGCGGCCGCGCCGCGTCTCGGACAGCGCCTCGAGTGAGAACCGCCGGACGCGCCCCCGCGCGCCGGTGTAGAGATGGTCGCCGATGACCGCGACGCCGCCGACGTGATCGTGTACGGGCTTGTTGTTCGCGTCGCGAAGGCGGGCCCATGTTCGAACGCACCCAGATTCCAGATCGACGAGCACGAGCGCCGACGCATCCGGTTTGCCGCGCGCCTTGGAGTAGTAGGACAACACCGCGACGCTGCCCTTCACCGCGATGCCCTGCGGGACGTAACTCGACGCGAGTCCGGGGATGATCCACGTGCGCCGGATGTTCGGCGCCAGCCCCATCATCCGGCCTGCGAACTTCCTCACGTCGGCCGGCGTCCGCGTCGCTTTTGTCGCGAACTCGTCGGCGTGTATGTCCGCCGCGAGGACCACGAGCGCGATCCATGCGTGAACTGCCTGGCGCGCGAAGCTTCTCCAAAACATGTCGACAGGATAACCATGCCTAGGCACGCGGCGGCCCTTCCGCGCACCTCCGACAACGGGATCGGCTGGTTGTTGGCCGACCGCCCGGTCCGTGTCGCCCGGTCAGTTGATCTCGCGAGCGCGGCGCCAACAGCTGAGTTGGCCCATATGCAGCGCGAAGTGCGACGCGAGAATGTGGACCGCTGCGTGACCGATTGTCGGGTACCGTTCGCGATGGCGCGCGTCCGGCAGGTCCGCGTCGAACTCGCTCGGGGTCATGTCCTCAAGGCGCGCCACGATGCGCGACGCCGCGTCGTCGAACGTTTCTGCGAGCTCGGACTTCGACGGGTAGTGGTCACGAGTCGGAGACGGCGTGCTCCCTTGACCGAAACGGTCGCCCCAGTCCGCGGGCAGCCAGTTCGGGATCCCGAGTTCTTCGCCGATCGCCCGCATGCTGTGGGTGAGATGGCCGAGCGTCCACGCCGCGTGTTTGTTGAGCCCCGGCGGCTGCACCGCCATGTCGCTGTCGGGAATCGGCTCGATCAACTCACGTAGCGTGGCGAGATCGAGACGGAAGCTGTTGAGTAACTCGGATTTCACCTTGGACCTTTCGCGTGTCTGTTGGGCGCAGCCTAGCCCATCGAGTCGCGCCGTCCATTCCCCGCTCGCCGCTACCATGTGCGCATGCGGCGTGCGTTTGTTGCCTTGGCGATTTCGATCGGGATTCTTCTGACGCTTGCCCATTGCGGCGACGGCGGAGCTGAAACGAACCGTGCGCGTCCTGAACCGACCGCGCTCCCTTCGCAACCCACTCCGGTCAGGGGCGCGATCGTCGGTGTGGTTTCGGACGCTGCGGGCAACGCGTTTGCGGAGCGCCTCGTTGTCTTCGCTGTTCCGGTGGCGTCCGTGCTCGCGCCGCCGGGCGCCAAGCCCGATCCCGCACTCATTCCGGTGGTGGTCCCGCCCGATGCGGATGTGATGTGGTCCGACGATTCTGGGTCCGTCGGGGAGTTCCGCATTCCCGAGCTGCCGCCCGGGGAGTACAGACTCGCGACGAGATCCCTCTTGTGGGCTGTGGACCCGCCGGTGACGGCGCGGCCCGGCGGCCCGGCGGTGCGCGTGCGCGTTGTCCCGGCGATCGGAGTGGCGGTCACGGCAAGAGATGCCGACGACGGCAGCGCGATCCCGAACCTCGAGATTGCGGTGCGATTGAACGTGCCGGACCACCGGCGTATCGATCTTCACGCTAGTGGCATCGCTGGTCCGCGTTGGAAGGTCCCCGACTGGGTGGAGCGCAGTTACCGCGATGCGACCCCGTGGCCGGCGACCGTTCGCAGTCTTGAACTTCCGTTCATCATTGTCACGGTTCAAGCCAAGGGGTTTCTCGCGTTTGAGCGAACGTACGTGGCATGGGTGAACGACCGGAGCGATTCGGACCGAAACACCCTGCTACCGGGGGCGACCACGATCGCAGTGTGGTTGCGGCGGGACCGTCCGAGCAACCTGGAAATCGAAGCCCGCACCGGGGGCCGGCCGTTTGTGGGCGACCTAGCCGGCATGTATCGATTCATCGTCGAAGATTACGTGTACACGGAACCGTTTTCTCTCGAGCACGTCGGTGACGGTCTCTACCGCGGTGTGTTGCCGCCGGGCAGAATCAACGTCGAGATCTCTCCGGCGTTCGGACTCCCCGGTCCCGCAACCGCCGTTGACGTGACAATTCGAGACGGGAAGACATCAACTATCCGACTTTCTCTGCCAGACTATGGCAGCTTGCGGGTCCGATTCCGCGAACCGCCCGACGGTTGCCACCTGGTGGCTTTGCGGTCCGGCGCGGCCGCGGCGGGTGCTTTTCGAGCTGTTACTTTGCAGCGGAAAGAGACCCTCGTTCTGAACGTGTTGCCGGGAACGTGGAAGTTGATGGTCTGGGGGCCGAAATCAGCCAGGCACACGGCCACGGTCGACGTCGTTGCCGGCACGGAGACGGTGCTCGACGTTCCGTAGCGCGCGACGCGTGGCGGCGCGGAGGGCGCAGATCGAGTTCGAAGCACGCGCGGACGCGTTGATCACAGTGCCGATGCGTTCGCCCTGCCCACAGTGCTACGATGCCGCGCATGAGCCGCGTGACGTGCCTCCCCACATTCCTGTCCGTTGCGGGATTCTTGTTCCTCGCGGGTTGCGCATCGTCTCCCGATGCGAATGGCGGTGTATCGCACTGGGCGTTTGTGCCGGGCGCGGTCACGCGCGCGGAGGACGTCGAGCCCGAGTCGTCGGCACCGACGCCGGCGCCCCGCGCGTCCGAGTCGAAGGATGCGGAGGCCGTAGACGCCGAGCATGTCGGCGCCGAACACGAGGAGGGCGAGTACGTCCTCGAGTTCTTTTTCGGTTACACCACCGAACGTGCCGACGGCGGCCCGACCGTCGGCGTCGACTACAGCCGGCACATCGCGCGCACGTGGGGCATGTCCGCGTTCGCGGAGGTCGTCGCCCTGAGTAGTCCCGTGGCGGTAATCGGCTTCGGCCCGCACTTCCGGCCAACCCACAAGATCGTGCTCGTTGCGTTGCCGGGAATCGAGTTCAAGAGCGGTGGCCACCAGGAGTTCCTACTACGCGTGGGCGGGAAGATCGACCTGTGGGAAACGGGGAGCATCGAGTTTGCGCCCGCGTTCTATGTCGACCTCTTTCTCGAAGAAGAGGCATACGTCATCGGCCTGAACCTCGGCATCAATTTCTAGCTCGGTTCGGACGCAACATTTGGACGGGGCGGGCCGTTTCAAAACGTAGGATGCGTTTCGTGTTGGCCAGGCTTGTGGCGCTCCTTTGTTTTGTCGGCGTGGTCGGCGCTGATGCCGCCGAGAAGGTCAGACTCTCGGATGCACAGGTGCGACTCGACCAGCTCCGCGCGGGGGTGCGCGATAGGAAGATCGAGACGGACGCGTTGCGGGAACTCCTGAAGGCCGCGCACGAACCCTACGGCGACGTGGTCGCTGATCCGTTTGTTCAAAAGGTCGAGGGTGTCGCGCCCAAGGATTGGGAGGTACGCGCGCACGAAAAGGAGTTCCAAAAGGCGCTGAAGAAATGGCAGCGCGCGCTGCGGGACACCCTGCTTGATGCCATGTGCGTGAAGCGGATCTCCGGCGCGGACAAGGATAAGCGCAACGACCACAGCGTCGTGAACATGCGCGCCGCGTTCGCGCTCAAGGACATGCCGCGCGGCGCATCCAAGGCGATCATCGTCCGGTTCGAGCGCCACTACATGAAGATCAAGGGCTACATCGCCGATCCAGCGATCTTCGAGGCGGTGTTCGACACGCTGGCCAAACGCGACGAGCGCGGTTCGTTCGAATGGTTGCGCGATGATGTCATCAACGAGGACGCCAGGGTGCATTACCGCCAGCGCACAGAGGCCGCGCTCAAAGCGCTCGTGCGATTCCCGCGTGTCCCCGGCCGCAAGCGCAACGAGACGGTCCGCCTCCTCATCACGAAGTTCGAGTTCATCGAGCGGCAGGCGGATTTCGACGGGTTCGGCGACATGCAGGCACTCACCGGCCGAAGGCATACGTCGCGCGCGAAGAAGGAGTACTGGAAGACCGTCGGGCCCTTGGTCATCGCGGCGCTGATGTACCTCTGCACCGACCCCATCACAAAGAGGGAGCCGGTGGACTACAAACGCAAGGAGCCGCTGAAACTCGTTGCCGACTTCGCGCGCTGGTTTGGCCGCAACAAACGCGTCGCCTACGCGCCGTGGCGCGACCCGAAAGAGTGGAAGAGAAAGCCGAAGAAGTCGGAATAGGCGCGGCGCGGGTTCGTAGTATGGCGCCATGAGGTGGCTTGTTTGTTTGATGCTCGTGCTGGCGGCTTGTGCGCCGGAGCAACCCGAACCCGCATCGCTTCTGATCGAGGTCTCACGGCAAGGGCGCGTCACCCTCGACGAGATCCCGGTCACGGTGAACGAGTTGATCGAGGCGACGACGGACCGGACGGCCGAGACCGTCGAGGTGCGCGCCGATCCCGACGCCATCTGGATGCACGTGCAGTGGGTATTGGCGGCGCTTGGCGAAGCGGGGTTCAAGACGGCGCGATGTGCTGTCGAAGGCGCGCGGCCGGTCGAGATCCCGGTCTATTCCGGGCGTTGGTTCGAGAAGTTCCCCGATTTTCCGGAGGACTGGTACCTACGGGGCCCGCAGTATCCGTTGGAGGTCGTGTTGTCACGATCCGGCACCAAGTATCACCTCGAACCCTGGCCGAATCCCATGGAGATCGTGCGAGACCCGCGGATGCTCACCGAACGAGTGCGATCCCTGCTGCGCGCGCCGGACATCGGGGACGTGTCCGTCAACGCGTACGGTTCGACTTCCTACCGCTTCGTGTCGCGATTGCTGGTTGCGTTGCGCGGGTCCGGAGCGACGAGGCTCGACATCGGCTTGGAAGCGCTGCACCCGTGGGATCGCGGACTCCGCACGTTGCCCGCGCCGCCGAGCGATGCGTTGATCCAGCGCTGGTGGACACCGAGTTCCGTGCGCTACAACTTGTATCCCGCGAACCTGCCCGTTGCATCGACGTCGGTTCAAGACAAGGACAACGATTATGACGACCGCGTGATCCTCAACCTGACCGCGACGGGCCGTCTCATTCTCCTCGTCGATCACGAACCCACCGATGTCACGCTGGCCGAGTTCGGTGCGCATCTCGCCGCCACTGCGCAGGCGTATGGCCCCAAGATGTCGGCGAGGGAGAGAACCGCGTTCGAGACCGCTTCGGACGGGAGTCGCTGGTCCAAGTTGTTCGTCTTGCTGCGGGCCGATCAGGATGCTTCTTGGCAGCACGTGCGCTGGGTGATGGCGGAGCTGTCCGCCGCCCGGATCTACAGGCTTCAGTTTGGCACTCGGATCTACGCCGGACCGGATCTCACCCCCGCGCAGGCGGAGCGCCGGTGGGCCGCGCGCGAGATCTTCTTTCCGCCGCCGATGCTTGTTGGAAAGTTCTCCTGTTATCTCGCGACCCGAAAATATCCGCCGGACACGTCGTTTGTCGAAGTGTCCGTGAGCGGTTCACCTGCGCAGTACACGCTCGGCTCGGACTTGACTGCGGATGCCGATGTGCTGTTCGGGTGGGTGCAGGCGGCGGAGAAAGCGTTGCGTGAGGATGCCTTTGACGTGCTCTGTCAGATCCGTGCGCCGTCACATACGCGGTTCGGCGCCGTCGTCGAGGCCTTGAATGCCTTTCATCGTGTGGGCATCATGAAGATCGACTTCCCAGGGTTGGAGCTGGCGCCGGAGGCGGTCCGAAACGCCCGGCGTCTACCGCGGTGACCGCGGCCGCCTTGCGTCCGATATCGCGACGAAAACGACGGCGGCGAACCCGAGGATGTAGGCGGCCAGCCCGCCGTACGAGACCGCGTCGTAGAGACTCCCGAGCCTGGCGCCGGTGTCTCCCTCGAGCATGAGCGGAGTCTCGGGATAGGGGGCCCAGGTAAACGGCATTCGCATCCATTCCATACAGTGAGCCATGGTGTCGGACGCGATGCGGCAGTGGGCGCCAAACGCTGCAAGCACAAGCCCGTGGCCGGTCTCCGGTGCCACCACCCTTTGGCGAACGAGCACGTACCAGACCACGTATCCGACCAGGAGTCCCTGGACCATTCGGAGGTTTGCGATGACGGGGAGCAGATCGATGTTGAAGACGCCCGCCCATGTCCACGACCAATAGGTCCGGACACTGACGAGGATCTGGAGCACAAACACCAGCGTGAACCAGACGCCGGGTTGCAGGGCCCTTCGGCACTCTCGATGAATCGTGCGCATGCCCACCGCTATTTGCCCGCACGCATGTTATTCGGCCGCGCGGCGGGCGTGCGCGACCGGTTTGGTGCAGACGGGACTTACCGGCGCTGTTCTTCGAGCGCGGTCAAGCGCTCCTGGATCTGCATCAGCATGTGAATGATGTAGACGTGCGTCTTCTTCGCGTCGATGCCGACCGGGCTCGTGTCGCTGTGGATCATCGCTTCGATCTTGGCGTAGGTCTCTTGGTCGATTTCCATGGTGATCAACCTACACACCAGCCATACGGTGCCAGGTGACTTTTTCCCAAATTTCGCGGAGCTTCGCGCCACGACCGTTGGCGCGAGATTGCCGTTGGGCCGCGCGACTTTTGCGAGTTGTCGTTCGGGTCGCGTGGGGCTGGCGCCACTGGGGTTGGCGCGGGGGGGGGGCATGCCGGTTACGGGATCGGGCACTTACCGGTCAGTCGTTTTTGTTATTGGCCGTGCCCTTGTTGTGGCTGCGGAGCCCGAAGTGGATGATCAGGCCGAATCCGGCCGGCAGCACCAGGAGCGGCCAGGTGTTCGGATCCAAGATCACCGACACGGTCATCCACACGAGCCAGGCCAACACGACCAAGGAAAAAGCCAAGCGTTGGCGTGTTCTCGTTCGCGAACGGCCCCCGCGGATCGGTCCACCGAAGTGCGGGAAGTACCGCGCAAAGTGACCGGTCGCGTTCCCACAGTTCTGACAGTAGCTGTGTCCGGGCGCCTGCGCCGCCAAGCAGTTCGAACAAACCGGTGAGCGTTTCATGGAGTCCCCGACGTACTCGCTCTCGCGTTCGCCATTCGCACGGTGCGGGGTTGTTACGCCAGTCCGGCGCGTCGCAACAACGGACTCGTGAACACCTCGCGGGTCGCCGGGCGCAGCAATTTCTCGCGCGCGCGGATCCAGGCGTCGACGCGTTCGTCCCCATACATGCGACGCACGCGTGTGCGCGTGAGGTCGTGCATCTTGCCCCAGTGCTGCGTGTACTCGATGTCGCTCGCGTCGAACGCTTTCCAAACCTCCTTGTAGAATTCGCGCGCGTTCTTGCCATTGATCCCGTCGATTTCGAGCACGCACGTCTTCGGGAAGCGCGTGAACCCAAGCGTGGCGGCGGTCCCTTTCACGAACCGCATTCCGAGCGCGCCCGGGAACGGGCCCTTGCGTTCGTTCAGGTCGAGCACGATGTCGAGCGCGTCGGTGGCTCGCGCTGCGGGAATCCCGATCGCGGTGCTGGCGATCTTCCCGCGCGTCGTCGTTGCGCCAAACACCTCGCCGAGGGTTCCGTATTCGTCGCTGAATTCGGGATAGCGGTCGTTCAGAACGCGCGTGATCAGGCCCGGGATCGCGGCGTCGGTGATGACCTCCGGCAACGCGTCGATGACCCGGCTGAGAAACCCGAGGATGTCGTCGCCGAGCGTGACGCCGTCGTCATCGAAGACCGGCGGGTCGTACGGGCCGTATCGCCGCTTGTACATCGTCGTGACCAGGACCTTGCCGTCCTTGTCGTGCGGGTTGATGACGACGTCGAAGTGATAGGGGCGTTCACCGGGCCGCGGCAGCGCCAAGCCGTCGAACTCGAGCGTGTTCATCGCGTTGCGCAGCGCGCGGGTCAGTCGCATCCGTTTTGTGTGCGCCTCAAGCAGGAAACGGTTTTCGGTCTCGACGGTGAGCGAGAGGATCACACCGAAACTGCCGA